>JACCQV010000837.1 GCA_013813945.1 Deltaproteobacteria bacterium
GCTCCTGCTCCTCCTCGGTGATCTGCAGCTGGGGTTGCATCGGCTGCTCGGTCGGGGCTGCCTCGGGATCGGCGGCACTCGGCTGCGCGAGTGCGGGCGTGGAGAGCGCGATTAGCAGGATCAAGATCAGGGCTCGCATCCCGAGCTCCTAGAACGAGAGCGAGAGCCCAGCCACGGCACCGGAGGCGCTTGGGTTCTGAGGTGGTGCGAGATAGAAGCCATACGTCGGCGGAGCGAGCCCGATCTGCTGCTTCAGCGCGCGTACCTTGCGGTTGTGGCGCGGCGGCGCGACCCACGCATCGACGATTCCCCACACCCGAAACGCGGCGAGGCCAACGAGACCCGCCAGTGCGATCTTCTGGCCGCGTCGGTCTCGCGTACGATCCGGTTCGTATTCGGAACCGCGATAGTCGTCGCGATGATCGATCTGCAGGAGGCCGTAGATGATCGCCGTCATCGAGGCGGCCTCGCCGACCGTGAAGATCCAGCCCTTCTCGCCCCATCGACCCTGCACGGCGTGACCGACGCCGAACCCGACGACGTAGGAGAGAATGCCGCCCGTGATGTACTTGCCGATCGGAATCTCACCGCGCGCGAGCAGGTCGTGTTGTTCCTCGCTGAGCTGGAGCTGCACCACGGGCTGCTGCACGTAGTAGCCGACCGGCTCGGTCTGGCCCGGCTGAGCCTGAGCTGCGGTGGAGCCGAGCAGGACGAAAACCAGCGGCAGGATTTTCATGTCGCGGGTATCTCACAGCTCGGGGGCCGTGAACGACAAGACTTTCTCGATGGTCGGCGCCCCTGTGGCGAGCATCACGACCCGGTCGAACCCCAGTGCGATCCCCGCACAGGGTGGCAGCCCCTCGGCGAGCGCAGCGAGGAGCTTGTCGTCGATCGGGTAGACCGCCTTGCCTCGTTCGCGGCGAATCCGCAGATCGTCCTCGAAGCGGGAGCGCTGCTCGACCGGATCGGTCAGCTCGCCGAACGCGTTCGCGAGCTCGAGCCCCCCGACGTAGGCCTCGAACCGCAGTGCGGTCCGCGGGTCGTCGGGCTTGCGCCGGGCGAGTGCGGCGAGCGGAACCGGCCAGTCCTCGAGGATCAACGGGCGCTCGAGCGCGGTGATCGCTGGCTCGACGCGGGCGAGGAAAGCCGTGAAGAAGGCGTCGTCCCACGCGAGATCCTCGGCGATCTCGATCCCTGCCCGCCGTACCGCGGCCACGAGATCCGCTGCGGACTCATCGCCATGAACCTCGACACCGGCCCACTGCTGCATGGCGTCGCGCACGGTCATCCGCGGCCACGGCGGAGCGACGTTGATCGCACGGCCCGCGTACGACGCGAGCGGTTGGCCCGCGACGGCGGTGACGATGTGAGCGACCAGCTCCTCCGTGTCGCGGATGATCGCTTCGAGGTCTGCGTACCCGCGGTACCACTCGACCATGGTGAACTCGCTCGCGTGATGCGGGCCGTGCTCGTTGGCGCGGAAGCACTTGCAGACCTGATAGATCTGCTCGAACCCGGCGGCGAGCAGGCGCTTCATCTGGTACTCGGGCGACGTGATCAGGTAGCCCGTTCCGGCAGGGACGGCTTCGAGGTGGATCTCGAGGCCGGGGCTCGGGACCAGCAGTGGCGTCTCGACCTCGACGAAGTCGCGCTCCGCAAAGAACCCGCGCAGCGCCGCCAGCGCCTTTGCGCGCGAGCGGATCGCCGCCATCCGCTGACCGGGAAGCCGCGCGACCTCGGATCCGGGCCCCGGGTACTCCTCGCCGCTGTACGCGCGGACGACCTCGTCGCCGTCGACGAGATCACCGGCGCGCCATGCTGGCGGCGCCGCCACGCGTGCGTCGCCGCGCTCGCCGCGGACCAGTGCGAACCCGCCGTCGACCGCGAGCACGCGCCCGAGTCGACGACCCACTAAAGGGGTTCCCTCGCCGCAGGGTTGTTTCCGCGCTTGCTTCGCGCGCGCGAAAACTCGATCTGTGCGGCTCGGTCTCCGGTCGCGCTCACTTCGCGACGCGCTCGACGTATTCGTGAGTGCGCGTGTCGACCTTGATCATGTCGCCGACTCGGATGAACAGCGGAACCATGACCTCGGCGCCGGTCTCGACCGTCGCGGGCTTCTGGACGTTGCCGCTGGTGTCACCGCGAACGCCGGGCTCCGAGGCCGTGACCTCGAGGAACACGAACGTCGGGAGCGACACGTCGATCGCGCGCTCGTTGAAGAACAGCACCGTGCACGGCAGGTTGTCCTTCATGAGATCGGCGGCCTTGCCAACCATGTCCGCGCTGACCGAGACCTGCTCGTAGTTTGTCTGATCCATGAGCACGAGATCGCCGCCCTCCTTGTAGAGGAACTGCATCTCACGCTGATCCACGTTCGCCGGCTCGAGCTTCTCACCCGACCGGATGTTCATCTCCTTCGTCTTGCCGTTGAGGAGGTTCTTGAACACCGTGCGAGTGAACGCCGCGCCCTTGCCGGGCTTGACGAACTGGAACTCGATGACGGTCCAGGGGTTCCCGTCCATCAGTACCTTGAGGCCCTTGCGGATATCGGACGTGTCGTACATGGAGCGGCACGTTTACCCCGCTGCCTCCGCGGCTGTCAAACCTTGCCGACCAGCTCGCCGTGAGGGATAAGGTCCCGCAGTGGACGCGACCGCGCACTACCGGAACCTCGTCGGCTTGGGCCGAGCCGAGTTCCTCGCATCCGCAGCGCCGGCGGCACTCGTCCGCCACCAGGCAGGCGCCGCCGATCTGGACGTCGGAGCGGAGACGGTCGAGCACACCCGGCCTCACAGCAAGGACCTGGAGCTCGGCGGCGATGACGCCGACCTCGTGGTCTACCCGCTCACCAAGAAGCCGGGAGCGTCGTTCCCCGACCGGATCACGATCGGCCGCACGCCGAACAACGACATCGTGATCGTCGATCACTCGGTCTCGCGCTTCCACGCGTACCTGCGCCTCGCGGGCAAGGACTGGGTCGTCGCAGACGCAGGTTCCAAGAACGGGAGCTGGCTCGGCAGCACGACCCTCGAAGCCCGCAAGGAGCGCACGTTGACGTCGAAGGCGATTGTCCGGCTCGGCGACGTCGATCTGACGTTCTATGTGGCGCCGGATCTCTATGCCGCTCTCGGAGGATTGCGATGACCGTCGTTGAATGGGATCGCCGGCAGCTGTGTCCCGACGGTGCATGCATCGGCGTCATCGGAAGCGATGGCCTGTGCAAGGTCTGCGGCCGCGCGGCCCAGGGCTGGGGCGACGAGCGCAAGCGTGGCCTCGTCGCCGACGCCGCGCCGGGCGATGACGACCTCGACGAAGGTGAGGACTACGACGACGAGGACGATGAGGACGAGCTCGACGACGACGAGGATCAGGACGACGACGTCTACGACGACGATCACCCGATCTCTCCCGGCTCCCCCGCGCTGCTCGGCGCGCTCGCCGAGTGGAATGAACGCCGGCTGTGCGTCGATGGCGCGTGCATCGGCCTGCTCGCCGACGACGGTCGTTGCAAGGTCTGCGGCAAGATCGGCTCCAAGGCAAGGCCCGGGTCAGCGACCGCCGCGCCACCGAGCGACGAGGCTGCGCTCGAGGCGGCCGCCGGCGAGCTCGCGGCGATCGCGCCTGCCGTCTCTCTCGACGACGACCTCGAGGCACGCAAGCTATGTCCGGATGGCAGCTGTGTCGGCGTGATCGGAGCCCACGGGCGCTGCAAGGTCTGCGGCAAGGAAGCCGCATGACCCTCCGCGCCACGATCGTCGGTGCCGGCGGCCTCGGCGGACCGATCAGCCTCGGACTCGCGCGCACCGGGATCGAGCTCACGATCATCGATCCGGACGTCGTCGAGCTCTCGAACCTGCACCGGCAGATCCAGTTCACCGCCGTCGATCTCGGCGCACCCAAGGCGGCTCGCCTTGCGGGCTCGGTCGTCGCGCACGGTGGCGTCGCGCGTGGCATCGTCGCGGACTGGACGCTGGCGCGCGCCGACGAGATCAGCGGCGATGCCGATCTGATCATTGACGCGAGCGATGACCCTGAGACGAAGTTCGCAGTCGCCGACTGGGCGGTCGCAAACGGTCGGCGTTATGTGATCGCCGCGGCGCTGCGCTACGGCGGTAACGTGATGGCCGGCGCACCGGGCGTGGCGTGCTATCGCTGCCTGTTCGAGGAACCAGCCGAGGTCCCATCGTGTGCCGATGCGGGCGTGCTCGGCCCCGTCGTCGGAGCGATCGGGAGCGTCGCCGCAGCCATCGCGCTCGGGTTGGTCCACGGCGATCGCACCTACGCGGGTGCACTCCTCGCGTTCGACGACCTTCGCAAGGTCGCCGAGCCTCGCGTTGTTCGGTACGCACCGAGGCCGGGATGTCCCGCCTGCGCACGCGCGCCGATCTCACCACTGGCGGCGCCCCCCGTGCGCGTCGCGGAGGGCAACTGATGCCGAGCATTCGAATCCCCAGCGCACTGCGGACGTTCACCAAGGGCGCGGCCGACATCGAGATCACCGCGACCACGGTGCGCGATGCCCTCTCCGAGCTCGAGCGCCTGCACCCCGGCATCGGTGCGCGACTGATGACCGACGGCACCGTGAAGCCGTTCATCCGGATCTTCGTCGGCGCGGACGACATCGGCGAGCTCGGCGGCCTCGATGCGAAGGTCTCCGAGCGCGACGAGATCTCGATCATCCCTGCGATCGCAGGTGGCTCCGGTGCGTGACGAGCAGGTCAGGCGCTATGCACGCCACATCCTCCTTCCGGACGTCGGCGGGCTCGGGCAGACCGCGCTGATGGTGTCGAGCGCTCGGCTCGAGCTGCGCGAGAGCGAGCCGGAGGCCGAGCTCATCGCCGCGACGTACCTGGCCGCCGGCGGCGTCGGCACGGTCGTGCTCAGCGGCGCCACCGAGGCGCAGCTCGCGGGCGTCGCGACGCACGGCCCCGACACCCGTCTGCTCACGGAGGGTCCGGGCCGCGATGTCGTGCTCGCACCCAGACCGGCATGGTGGCCGTCGGCGGAGGGTGATCGCGCCGCACTTGCCGAGTGGCGCGGCGCGATCGCTGCGGTGCGCTGGATGGCTGACATCGCGAATCGATGACGCCGATCGCGATCCCCGACGACGTGCGCGCTGCGATCTACGCACACGCGCTCGCGACGTTCCCGGCGGAGTGCTGCGGCTATCTTTCCGGTCCGGCGGTCCCCGTGGACCTCGTCGACACGGCTGTCCGCTGCCGCAATGCGCAGCTCGATGGCGACCATCCGATCGCGCCCGACCGCGGCGTCGACACGGGCTTCGTGATCGCCGGCAAGGATCTCCTGCAGTTCGCGCGGTCGTTCGACTCGCCGCATCCGGCGCGCGTCGTCTATCACTCGCACACGCAGGGACGCGCGTACTTCTCGACGATCGATCAACAGATGGCCGCGGGCCCGACGTATCCGGTGCAGCACGTCGTGGTCGGCGTCGACGATGGCGTGGTCACCGAGGCGGCGCAGTTCGCGTGGTCTACCGTCGTCGGTGCGTACGTCGAGATCGCGCGGTGGCAACCATGAAGCTCGGCATCGTGCTCGCGACGCGAGGTGATCTTGCTGCGGCGCACGCGATCGCGTTGGCGGCGCGCCGCGCGCGCCACGAGGTCGCGCTGTTCGTGATGGATGCCGGCTGTCACGCACTCGCCGCGGAGCCCGCGATCGCCGCTTCGCTCCTCGATGCCGACTGCGAGATCACGATGTGCTCGAACTCCGCCGTCGGCCTCGAGCTCCCGGATGCGATCACCCGTGGCAGCCAGGACGATCATGCGGCGGTGCTCGCGACCAGTGATCGGGTGATCGCACTGACATGACGATCTTGATCATCGTCCAGTCCCGCGATCCGCACCGCCAGGCGGAGGGGCTGCGTGCGGCGCTCGGGGTCACCCTCCGTGGTGGGCGCGTCGAGGTCGTGATCGCGGAGCCACTACTGACACCGCTCGCCGAGCGAGCCGCGACCACGCTGGCATCGTTCGGGCATGTCGTCGGAGCGGACCTCTCCGATGCCCTCGCACGCGCGGATGTCGTCGAGGTCTGGACGTGAGGCGGATCCTCCACCTCGTCCGTCCCGACGCAGTTCCGGCGCTATTGGCCGATCGCGACTGGGTGGTGTATCTCAGTCCTGATCCCGCGCTCGGGATGCAGCTAGCTCCCCGGGGCGAGCCGCCGATAGCACCGGGCCCCATCGATCATGACCAGCTCGTCTCCCTCAGCTTCGCCGCCGACCTCATCGTCACCTGGTGAGCCGCCCCAGATCGTCGACATTCGTGGCGAGGTCTGCCCGTTCACGTTCGTGCGGACCAAGCTCGCGATCGAGGCAGTCGCGATCGGCGAGGCGGTCCGCGTGATCACCGACCACGAGCCCGCGAGCCACAACATCCCGCGCAGCGCGACCGAGTGGGGCCAGGACGTCCTCGGTGTGACCGCCCTGCCCGACGGGACCTGGGCGATCGACCTCCGGCGCCGAGTGCGCTAGGTTTCCTGGGATGTCCAAGCTCGAGTCCCTCCGACAGACGCTGGCCGGCTACGGCCAGGTCGTGGTCGCGTTCTCGGGGGGCGTCGACTCGGCGTTCCTGCTCAAGGTCGCCGCGGACCTTCTCGGCGTGCGATGCCATGCGGTGACTGCGGTATCGCAGACGATGGCGCGCTCCGAGATCGCCGATGCGATCGCGCTCGCGCAGGAGCTCGGGCTCGGCGACCGTCACCACGTGATCGAGTCCCACGAGCTCGAGGTTCCTGGGTTCGCCGACAACCCGACTCATCGCTGCGCCCTGTGCAAGACCGAGCTGATGGAGGTTGCCGCGCCGATTGCGGCCGCTCTTGGTGGTGCGCCGATCGCACTCGGCACCAACCTCGACGATCTTGGCGACGTGAGGCCCGGCATCGCGGCCGCGCGCGATCGCGGTGCGCGGATGCCGATGGTCGATGCGCAGCTCTCGAAGGCCGAGGTCCGTGCGCTGTCCCGCGAGCTCGGGCTGCGGACGTGGGACAAGCCTCAGCTCGCGTGTCTGTCGTCGCGGTTCCCGTACGGCACGCAGATCACGCCGGACCGGCTCCGCCGCGTGGATGCGTTCGAAGACGGACTGCGCGATCTCGGGTTCCGGCAGCTCCGCGTCCGGTTTCACGACACGATCGCGCGGCTCGAGATCGATAACTCCGAGCTCGCGCGGATCGTCGACGTTCGCGATCGGGTGGTCGCGCTCGGCAAGGAGCTCGGCTTCAGCTACGTCGCGCTCGATCTCGGTGGCTTCCGCTCGGGCTCGCTCAACGAGGTCCTCCCGGCCGACGCGCTCGTGCAGCTTCGAGGCCGGCCGACGTGATCCGAGCGGCGCTGGTGCTCCTCGCGCTCCTCTGCGGTGCGGCGCGAGCCGACCACGACCAGCACCAGTCGAAGAAGGATCGGCTGCGCGCGCAGAAGACGGCGAAGCACGGCCCGCCGCCGCGCCCCGGCACCAAGCCCGCGAAGCTGATCAATCTGTACAACTCGTGGACCCACGAGTGGCTCGCGGTCGACGCGGGGAGCTCACCGCGCGCGGAGACCGTGAACCGCTTCCTCCGCGATCACTTCACGAACGAGCCGACGGAGATGGAGCCGAAGCTGATCGCGATGGTCGTCTCGGCCGCCGCCAAGTTCGGCAGCGAGACTGCGTTCATCGTCTCGGCGTTCCGCCATCCCAAGTACAACCTGATGCTGCGCAAGAAGGGCCGCCAGGTCGCCCGCGACAGCCAGCACACCCATGGCAACGCGATCGACTTCTATCTGCCGCGCGTGGCAACGATGACGCTCCACGCCTGGGCCAAGCAGCAGGCTGTCGGCGGTGTCGGGCTGTACCTCGAGAGCGGCTTCATCCACATGGATACCGGCG
The DNA here is from genome assembly GCA_013813945.1 of Deltaproteobacteria bacterium. Lineage (GTDB taxonomy): Bacteria > Myxococcota_A > Polyangia > Haliangiales > Haliangiaceae > JABFXX01. The sequence continues at coordinate 7,881 of JACCQV010000837.1, forward strand.
CCATCCGCTACTGGTCCGGCGAGTAGCGGCGCATTCGGATATGCTCCCACGATGTCGTGGTGGCACTGGCTGGGCCTCGCGTTCGCCGCGTTTCTCGTCATCGTGGCGATCCACGATCTGACCCAGAAGAAGCACGCGATCCTGCGCAACTTCCCGATCGTTGGACACATCCGCTACTGGCTCGAGGCGATCGGACCCGAGCTGCGCCAGTACATCGTCACGCAGAACGACGAGGAGCGACCGTTCTCGCGCGACCAGCGCCGCTGGGTCTATTCCTCGTCGAAGAAGGAGAACAACTACTTCGCGTTCGGTACCGACAATGACATCGAACGCCCGGGCTACATCCTCGTCCGCCACAGTGCGTTCCCACTGCACACGCCGCACGAGGGAGAGCCAGGCTTTGACCCGGGCTTCCCATTGCCATGCGTTCGCGTGCTCGGTGGATGGCGCCAGCGCAAGCTCGCGTTTCGTCCCGCCTCGATCGTCAACACCTCCGCGATGAGCTACGGCTCGCTCTCCGGGCCCGCCGTCGAAGCGATCAATCGCGGCGTCGGGCTCGCCGGCGCGCTGCAGAACACGGGCGAAGGCGGCATCTCCGATCACCACCGCAAGGGCGGCGAGATCATCTGGCAGATCGGCACCGGCTACTTCGGTGCACGCGATGACCAAGGGCGATTCTCGATGGAGCGCCTGCTCGAGAGCGTCGCGTCGGCCAAGGTCCGCGCGATCGAGATCAAGCTCTCGCAGGGCGCGAAGCCCGGCCTCGGGGGCGTCCTGCCGCGCGCTAAGATCACACCCGAGATCGCGCGAATCCGGGGCATCGCGATGGACAAGGACTGCATCAGCCCGGCGAACCACACGGCGTTCTCCGATGTGTCCAGCATGCTCGACTTCATCGAGCGCCTCGCCGATGCGACGGGGCTCCCCGTCGGGATCAAGTCCGCGGTCGGCAATCTCGACTTCTGGCGCGAGCTCGCAGTCCAGATCGATACGACGAAGCGTGCACCCGACTTCATCACGATCGATGGCGGCGAAGGCGGCACCGGTGCGTCACCGCTCGTGTTCACCGATCACGTCGCCCTGCCCTTCAAGCTCGGCTTCACGCAGGTCTATCGCGAGCTCGCGGAGCGCGGCGTCCAGCACAATGTCGTGTTCATCGGGTCGGGCAAGCTCGGCTTCCCCGAGACCGGCCTGCTCGCGCTCGCCCTCGGCTGCGACATGATCAACGTGGCGCGGGAGGCGATGATGGCGATCGGCTGCATCCAGGCGCAGCGCTGCCACACGGGGCATTGCCCGACGGGAGTCGCCACCCAGAACCGCTGGCTGATGCGCGGCCTCGATCCGACGCTCAAGTCGGCGCGCCTCGCGAACTACCTCGCCACGCTGCGCAAGGACCTCGTCCATCTGGCGCACGCGACGGGCCACGCTCACCCGGCCTTGGTCCCGCTCGATTCGCTCGATCTCGTCGACAGCAACACGCACACCCGCTCGGCGCGGGTGGCGTTCAACTACGAGCCCGGCTGGGGCCTGCCGCCCGCGGCGGAGATCGTGGCGATGCGAGCTGCGTGATGCGCCGCGGACGTCTGAGGGTCCCGGTCTGGACCTCACGAGCACGTCCCGTCTCAGATTCGGTACGAACGCCGTCAGTAACGGGCCTGGTGCCGAGCACGCGTTATCAACGACGTTCGTACCGATCGCAGGAGGATGCATGGGATCCGCCCCCCCTTCACGTCCACCGTGCGCGCTTGGCGGTTGCCATTCCGCAACGAGTTCAATATACGTCCCTGATGGCTGCCAATGACGTCCTGGTCTGGCTCGACATGGAGATGACCGGGCTCGATGCAGCCAAGGAGCGGATCATCGAGATCGCGACCATCATGACCGATGGGCAGCTGAACGAGATCGCCGTGGGGCCGGAGCTGGTGATTCACCAGGCCGATGATGTCCTCGCCGCGATGGACGACTGGAACAAGAAGCACCACGGCGGCTCGGGTCTGGTCGATCGGGTCAAGGCATCGACGATCACCGATGGCGACGCCGAGGCGCAGACCCTGGCGTTCATCACCGCGCACGTCGGCCCCAAGGAGCGACCGGTCCTGGCCGGGAACTCGATCCATCAGGACCGCCGGTTCATCCGGCGCTACATGCCGACGCTCGATGCACGCCTGCACTACCGGATGGTCGACGTGTCGACCATCAAGGAGCTGGCGCGGCGCTGGTACCCGCAGATCACCGCGAAGCAGCCGCAGAAGAACGACTCGCACCGCGCCCTCGATGACATCCGCGAGTCGATCGACGAGCTCCGCTATTACCGCGCGAACGTGTTCGCCAAGCCGGTCGATCCCGTGGCTCCTGTCGCCCCAGTCGCCGGCTAGTCCAGCCGCCACCCCGGTCCAACCGGTCGCGATCGCTAGGCTACCCGGAGGCTCGCGGCGGGCATGTCCGTTGCTCTACCCAGGGCATGCGCAACGCCGCCCTGTTTGCAGCCACCGCGATCTCCCTGTTTGGTTGCGCCGATGGCGGCGACTCGGAGGATCCCGAGGACAGCATCTTCGTCGATGACGGCAAGGCGGACGACTTCTTCAGCACCTCCGCTCAGGAGTACATCCTCCAGGGTACGACCTCGGTCACGCTCGACGCGGCGATGGCCAGCAGGCCCGCCGCCGAACGGCTGGCGGCAGCCAAGACGCTGATCAGCCAGAAGCACATCGCGCTCGCGTGGTTCATCACGCAGTACCTCGTCGACAAGGAGCATGACGCCACGAACGCCGAGTTCGGTGGTATGGGCGGCATGGCAAAGGCCGGCGGCTACGAGGATCTCGAGATCCGCGAGCGCGCCGACAAGATCACGTTCGACTTCAAGTTCAAGCAGCTCGCAGCGGGCGGCAAGAATCTGATGTCCAAGCTGCCCGTGCGGATCGCCGGCGGCCTTCAGGTGTTCGACCTCGAGGTCGGTAAGCCGACCAACGCCGAGCTCGGCATGCTCGAGACCAACAGCGAGTGGTATCGCAGCGCGCCGTGGACGAGCTGGAACCCCGCGACGGTTCCCGCCGACAAGAAGGAGACGCTGACGTTTCAGATCTCGAAGGAGCGCGCGTCGGTCGACGGCTTCTTCGATATGGCGCGGCTGACCGCCGACGGAAAGCTCGACATCGACGTCTACTTCGGGTGGGACTACCACTCGGACTATCACATCAAGCACTCGAAGGCGTTCTTCACGTGGCTCAAGGCCCAGGGCTTCACGGCGCCGGTGGCGAACTGGGATGCGCTGACGCATACCGCGGCGCCGTTCAAGCGCACCGTCAAGGCGGACACCCGCGACATCTCCGTCGAGGTCCGGATGTTCTACGGCAAGCCCGGGACCGCGGTGGATCCGGACACCGATGCCGGCGGCAAGATCCTCGAAGACCTGGCGATGGGCTCGCTCGCGCAGAAGGACGTCATCGCGTACTCGGGGCACTCCGGCCCGTTCTACGGGTTCGCGATCGCGAACTGGAAGAAGACCTCCGAGGGTGACCTCGACGATGCAGATATCCGGCTCGCTCCGATGCCGCGCGACCGCTACCAGGTCGTTCTCGCGGAGGGCTGCGATACCTACCAGATGGGCGCGGCGTTCAAGGAGAACCCGAACAAGCTCGGTCGGAACATCGACGTCATCACGACGACGTCGTTCTCGGATGCCACCTCGCCGGCAGCCGTCCAGGACTTCATCGCAGCGCTGATCGCTCGCGACACGACCGGCCGCCTGCGCCCGCAGCCCGTGTCGACGCTGCTGACCAAGCTCGACTCGGAGTCGTTCAGCTTCACGACCCTCTACGGGATGCACGGAATCGACGACAACCCGAAGCTGGTCCCGTTCGCGAAGACCCAGAACTTCGGCAAGGTTTGCACGGCGAACGCCGACTGCGGCGGTCCGGGCAACCTGTGCGTTGGCGCCACAGGTGCGAAGAAGTGCACTGCCGCCTGCGCCGACACCTCCGGATGCGGCACCGGTTACACGTGCAAGGCCGTCGCGAGCTCTTCCACGAACACGATCTACGGACGGGCCTGCGCGAAGACCAACTGAGCCGGCCCTGGTACCATGCTCCCGACAGCATGAAAGACACGCTCGTGATGATCATGGCGGGTGGCAAAGGCTCACGCCTCGGCCCGCTTACGATCCACCGCTCGAAGCCTGGCGTGCCGTTCGCGGGACGCTACCGGATCATCGACTTCGTCCTCTCGAACTTCGTGAACTCGGGGTACCGGAAGATCTACGTACTCACGCAGTACATGTCGTCGAGCTTGATCAAGCACCTGTCGCGCAACTGGCGCCTCAGTGGCTTTGGCGAGTACATCGAGGTCGTTCCGGCGCAGATGCGGCTCGGCGAGTTCTGGTACCGCGGCACGGCCGACGCCGTGTACCAGAACCTCAACCTCGTCCGTGATGCGCGTGCGGCGCACGTGGCCGTGTTCGGCGGCGATCACGTCTACAAGTTTGACGTCGAGCAGATGGAGACCGCGCATCGCGATCTCAACTCGGATCTCACCGTCGCCGCGTTTCCGGTTCCCACGTCCGAGGCCAGTGCCTTCGGCATCATCGATGTCGACGAGCGTGGTCGGATCGTCGGCTTCGTCGAGAAGCCGAAGAACCCGCCGGAGATGCCGGGGCGTCCGGGCTGGTCGCTCGTGTCGATGGGGAACTATCTGTTCAAGCGCGAGGTCCTCGAGCGGGTGCTCATGGATACCGGTGGCAAGCCCGGTTCGCGCCACGACTTCGGCCGCGACATCATCCCGGGTCTCGTCGCCGAGGGCGCGCGCGTCCACGTCTACGACTTCAATCAGAACAAGATTCCGGGCGAGCCCGAGCACCAGGCGCCGTACTGGCGCGATGTCGGCACGATCGACAGCTACTTCACGTCGAACATGGAGCTGCGGGCGCGGGTTCCGGCGCTCGACCTCTACAACCGGTCCTGGCGGATCCGCAGCGCCCAGCGCGACTACCCGCCCGCGCGGTTCGTGCGCGCCGGCGAGGGCTTCGGAACCGCCGAGGTCGATGACAGTCTGATCTGCGAGGGCTCGATCATCTCGTCAGCGTCGGTGCGCGAGGTCGTACTCTCGTACGACTGCTTCGTCCACGCCGGAGCCGAGGTCTGCGACTCGGTGATCCTCAGCGGCTGTGACATCGGCAAGGGAGCGCGGCTCAAGCGAGTGCTCCTCGACAAGAACTGCAAGATCGAGCCGGGCTGTGTGATCGGCGAGGATCCAGACGCTGATCGCGAGCGATTCCCGTTCGTCACCGAGTCCGGAATCGTCGTCGTGCCAAAGGGCACGCTCGTCCCTGCGAAGGGGCCGATCGTCCTCGCGAACGATGTCGCGGAGCTGATGGGCAACGAGCCCGAGCTCCTCGCACAGCTGCGGCCCGGTACGTTCGTGGTCTCGGGCCAGACACGCCACAGCTACGAGTCGGCCGGACCGCGATTCAAGAAGTACGCGGGTACGCCCGAAGTCGCGTGAGAGTTCTCCACGTCGCCAGCGAGGTCGCTCCGTTCGCGCAATCGGGTGGGCTCGCCGATGTCGTTGCAGGTCTACCGGCAGCGCAGGCGCAGGTCGCGGAGACCCACGTGGGCGTGCTCGTACCGATGTATCGCGGTGTCGCCGAGCGGCTCGCAGCGTCGGGCGTGACGCTCGATCCAGGCACCGAGATGTTCCTCAGCGTGGGACCGCACGTGTTCCGAGCGGCGCTGCGCCGGGCGACGATCCATCGCGTCGAGCACGGCTTCGTCGACTGCGCCGCGCTGTTCGATCGCCCAGGCAATCTGTACGGCCCGGGTGGCCCGGCCGAGTGGCCCGACAATCACCTGCGGTTCGCGGCGCTCGGCCAGGCAGCGCTCGCTGCCGGTGAGCTCATGCTCGGTGCACGGCATGACGTGTTGCACGTTCACGACTGGCAGGGCGGCCCGGCAGCCATCTACGCCCGACTCGCCGCCAATCCACCGACCATCGTCACGACGATTCACAACCTCGCCTACCGCGGCATCTTCCCCAAGAGTGTGATGACCGAGGTCGGGTTCCCCTGGTCGGTGTTCACGTCAGGCCTCGTCGAGTTCTACGATCAGGTCAGCTTCCTCAAGGGCGCGCTCGCGATGTCGGACGTGGTGACCACCGTCAGCCCGAGCTACGCGAAGGAGATCCTGACGCCTGTGTTCGGCGAGGCACTCGACGGCTTCCTCGTGCACCACGTCAAGCGGCTCGTCGGCATCGTCAACGGCATCGACACCGACGCGTGGGATCCAGCAACCGACACGACACTACCGGCTCCCTACTCCGCCGGATCCCCCGCGGGAAAGGCGGCGTGCAAGCGCGCTCTCGCCGACGAGATCGGGCTCCCGCTACCGGAGGACGAGCCGCTGATCGGCGTGATCGCGCGGATGACCGGCCAGAAGGGTCTCGATCTCGTCGCCGAGATCGCGCCCGAGCTGCATCGTCTCGGCGCACGCCTCGCGGTTCTCGGTGCCGGTGAGCCCGACCTCGAGACGCAGTTCACCTATCTCGCGACGACGTTCTCCGAGCACGTCTATGCACGGATCGGCTTCGACATCGGTCTCGCGCGCCGCATCTACGCGAGTAGCGATCTGTTCGTGATGCCGTCGCGCTTCGAGCCGTGCGGGCTCGGTCAGCTCTACGCGATGCGTTACGGCGCGATTCCGATCGTTCACGCCGTCGGTGGTCTCCGCGACACCGTGATCGATCCAGGCGATCGCGAGCTCGCGCGCGGTCACGGCACGGGCATCACGTTCGCTCCAGCGACTGCGCCGGCGCTGCTCGAGGCGATCGAGCGCGGGATCGCGTTGTTCCGTGATCGTCGCGCATTCGCCGCGCTGCGCACTTCTGCGATGTCTCGCGACTCTTCGTGGACCGCATCGGCGCGTGACTACCTGCAGCTCTACGCGTCGCTTCGCATGTGAACCATCTGCGCCTGTGACGTGCCCCGAGGCGAAACGAGCCAACCTACGTCCGAGCCTCGGACGATGGCGTCCGCGGCTCGGACGGGGAGGTCCGGTGAGCGGACGCGCACGTCCGAAGTACGGACCCATACATTGACCGCGCGTCAGCGCACGGTTAGGAGCGCCCGGGATTGACGCACTGCGCTGTGCAGGGACCTGTCGATAACCCCCGAGATCCGTCGAGTTGTTCACAACCAAAACTGGACCTAACCCCCCGAATCGCAAGGCCCCCTCTCCCGCACCGGCCCACGTGTGAATAACCTGTGATCCCGGTGTGGCGGGGGGTGCCGGGAGCGACGGCTGCTCAGGGACTTACGCACTGTGTCGCGACTCATCCGGTTTACACCTACATTGTCGCCGAGGCGCACCATCCGGAACGTCAGTGAGGTGGATTTGAACCAGTTCTTGAGCCGGATCCAGTGCTCCCGGGTCCGGATCCAGTGGACCTGGATTCGCCGGATCCAGACGCGAGGTTTTTCAGGAACGCACACGCTTCCGCGTCGCGACGATCGCACGCACGCGCGAGCAGCTTCATGCCGAGCTCGCGATCCTGCGCGACGCCTTTGCCCTGCACGCGCATCGCACCGAGCACGCGACACGAGACTGCATCGTCTGCACGACATCCACGATCGAGCCACACTGATGCAGCGCTGCTGCTCGCGGGCAGGCCGCGTCCCTCGAGATATGCGATCGCCATCTGCCGACAGGACGTCGGATCGCCGTCGTCACAGCCCTTCTTGTAGTGCGCGACCATCTGCTTGAAGTGAGCACCGGCGCCGGTCTTCGCATCCCCGGTTCCCGCACGCAGAGCATCGAGGTCGCCGGCGTTCGTACACGCAAACGGTGCTCGTCCGTTACACGCGGTATCGAGCAGCTTCGCGGCACGCTCGAGGTCAACGGGAACTCCTCGACCATCGCGAAACATCAGGCCGAGATTTCTGCAGGCGAGCTGATACCCGCCCTCGCACGTGCGCTGGTAGACCTCGACAGCCTTCGCCGGATCCTTCGCGACCCCCATCCCCTCCGTGAGTGCGAGGGCGACCTGGTTACACGCAGCGAGGTTCCCGCCATTGCAGGCCTGGCCGAACAGCGCCGCGGCCTTGCCCAGATCCTTCGCCACCCCGACGCCCTCGGTGTAGAGCACCGCGAGGCTCCGGCACGCCTCGAGCTCGCCCGCCACGCACTTCACGTCGTACTGCGCCGCCACCGCAACGGATGCGGACCCGCCGCCGGCAGACCCTGAACCGGCCCCGGAGCCTGCCGCGCTGCCTGAGCCGGCGCTGGCAACCGGCTCGCCTGCGGGCGCTCGCTTCTTCTTGCTGCATCCGCTCGCGACAACGCCGATGACGAGGAACGCGATCGCGGTGCGCATCTCGCGCTTGGTAACACGGTCCGTGCCGGGTTTAAGTCAGTACCGGGGCTCGCTCGGTCGCGATGCGCACCCGTGCGCCAGAAGGGATTACCGCAGAGACTCAGAGAGCGCAGAGAGGTTCGACCGCGCTCCGCGCGTGCGCTCGGTTGCCGCAGAGTAAGAGCCGCCAAGCACGCCAAGAACGCCAAGCAGAAGCGATCTACCGGCCTTGCGCCGACCGTTCCTCTGCTCTGCGCCTCTAAGTCTCTGCGGTTAATCCGTCTGGCACACGGCAAGAACACCTTCTCCACGGGCGAAGCCCGCACCGACCTCTGCTTGGCGTTCTTGGCGTCCTTGGCGGCTCACCCTCTGGAACGCTTACGGAACACGCACCGGAACACGCACCGGAACACGCACCGGAACACGCGTGAGGGCGAAGCCCGAAACCTTCTGCTTCGTGGCCTTCGTGTTTTCGTGGCTCACGTCCGGGGCACACGCAATCGCCGAGCACTCGGTCCCGAGCACGCAGTTCCCGCGCGCGCGGTCCCCGAGCGCCGCGCCCGAGGCTCAGCGCTCGAGCATCGCGCCATGCACGAACTTGTACACACGCTCGCTCTGCGCGGGCGCACTCGTCGGCAGCTGCGCATAGCCAACCAGCATCAGCGTGCCGAGCACGACGGAAATCGCGAGGGCGCGCCAGCCCGCGGCGCGCTGGATCGCCCAGCCGAGCAGGCCGGCGATCAGAACGAGATACGGCAGCGCGCCGAACCAGCTCGTCAGGCCCAGCGCACTGCCGGCGTTCGGACCGAAGAGACCATCCCCGAGCAGTCGAAACGCGACCTCGACGAGCGGATTCTTCACGCTGTCGGGCCAGTACGGGAATGTGACGTTGGCGAGTGAGTAGATCGCGACGCCGGTGACGATCGTGCCGGCTGCGATGCCGATCACGATGGGCTTGCCCTTCCACGCCTGGAGCTGCGCCGCGATCGCCGGCAGCAGAAACGGCAGCATCGCGGTGATGTAGCGCGGCCCGACGCCCCAGCCGCCGCGCCAGAAGTTGATCGACGAGATGAAGAGAAGGTAGATGACCGCGACCGCGATGCCGACTGCCGCGAAGCCGCGCTCGCCTCGCGCGAGCACGACCGAGCCGGGGATCGCGATCAGGAGCCACGGCGCGAGGAACACGAGACCGTTGTCCGGGCGGACCAGCGAGCCGTGGAACGCCTCCCAGCGTAGCTCCGTGATGCCGAGGAAGCCCTCCTGGTGGAGATGCGCGAACGTCGTCGACGCGTCGTACCCGGTGCGCCACGGGCTGCCGAAGCAGATCGCGTGGTACGTGAGCAGGATACCGATCGGGACGGCGGCCGCGACAGCAGCGATGCCGATCGCACGCAGCATCTCGGCGCGGGTCATCGTGCGCCACATGCGAGCGACCACGTACACGGCGACCGGTACCGCAGCGAACACGGCCTGGTAGTCGACGAGCGGAGCGGCCCCCGCGAGCGCCCCGGCGACCGCTATTGCTCGTAGGCCGCGCCGGCGCTCGGCGACGTCGACCGCGAGGATCCAGGCGCTGCCCACGCAGATCGCGCCGAGCTGGTGCGAGAAGAACAGGATCGAGTAGGTCATCGCCATCGAGCCAAGGGCGTAGGCCACGAGTACGAGCCGTCGGATCGCCGGATCGGGGGCGAACCGCGCGAGGAAGCCCCACAGCAACCACACAAACCCGAGCATCGGGAGGATCCCGGCCACGACCCGACAGATCCACAGCGAGAGCGCCAGGCTGGGGTCCGAGACCAGCCGAACCGCTGCGTACGCCGGGACGGCGAGCATCGAGGAGCCCGGGGCCTTGTTCGAGTATAGATGGCCGTTCGCCGGCGAGACGTCGGCGGTGCCGCCCCAGCGCTCGACGCCGGAGTCGATCGCGAACGAGCGTTCGGAGACCATCGCCTGCGTCAGGTAGACCCGCGGCAGCTCGTTGGCGCTGCGGATCTTCGGGAAGTACGGGAACACGTAGAGGTAGGCCGCGGCGATCGCGATCAGCCAGCCGTGACGTGCGAAGAAGTCGCGAGCAGGCACGTGTTCGAGGAACGTGATACCACCGGATTGGGTGTTGCTCTACCGCAGCGTGCGTGACGCCGCGACCGCCGACGTCGGGCGCGCGATCACCATGGCCGCCGGCGGCGCGATCGCATTCGCGCCGATCGAGTACGTCGCCACTCTGTCGTCGTACGCCGGCAGCAGCGCGCTCGCGAGCAAGCTGCGTCTGGCGGCACTGACGGTGACGTTGTCCCTGCTGTTGTTTCTGATCCTCGCAGTGGTCCTGAGCCTGATCATGCTCGCGGCGCGGGCGGTTCGCGCGCAGCTCGACCCGATCGATGGTCGGGGGACCGGCTGGTTCGTGCCGACTCCGATCGACGAGGCGGGGATCCGCAGGGGCGTTCCGGCCGTGTGGGCCGGCGTGGTCAGCGCCCTGGTGCTCGGCCTCGTGCTTCAGCGCGGCGCCGCCGAGGCCATGAAGACCTTCAAGGAGCCGCAGCTGACCGCGGGGTTGATCGCGGTGCTCGGCCTCGTGGTGGTGGCGGTCAGCCCGCTCGTGTTCCGCGGCCTGGTCGTCGCGGCGACGCTCGCGGCCCGCGCACTCGCCCCGATCCTCGGCAGCATCAACCCGCTCGGTCGGTGGCGCGCGAGCAGCCTCGCCCTCGCCGGTCTGGTCGGCGGGACGCTCGCGGTGTGCTGGTTCGCACTCCCCCAGAGCCGGTCGGTGCTGCCGGTGCGCACGGTGGCAGCAGCGACCGTGATCGCACTCGGTCTCGGGATCGGTGCTCTCGTGCACGCGCGCATGGGAGAGCGCACCGTGTCGCCGCACTGGTTCGTCATCGGTGGTGTCCTTCTCGCGGTCCAGGCCGTGACGTGGTTCCTGATGCCGTCGTCGCTGTGGGCGATCCCGGGGCGGATCGTGATCGTGGCGTCGACGTTGATTCTCGCCATGCTCATGGGCTCCCAGCTCCGTGTTCGACCGCGCACCCGCCGCCGCGCGGTGGCGCTCGCCGCAGCAGCGGGCGTGCTGTCAGCGGTGACGTTCATGTGGTGGGGCGCCGACCTCGAGACCAAGTACGTCGCGATCACCGCGTCTCCGACGCTCGAGCGTCTGATCGGAGTGGTCCGGCTCGCGAATGACCTCGATCGCGATGGGTTCGGAACGATCCTCGGCGAAGCGGACTGCGCGCCGTTCGACAAGAAGATCAACCCAGGCGCGATCGACGTGCCCGACGATCACATCGATCAGAACTGCGATGGCCGCGACTTCTCGATGGCGTCGATCACGGCACCGACGGGACCGACCGTCAGCGTGCCGCCCCAGTTCAAGAAGCCGTGGAACGTCCTCCTCATCACGATCGACACCGTGCGCTACGACCGCACGAGCTTCGGCGGTTACAAGACCGGCCCGAAGCAGCGCGACACCACGCCGAAGCTCGCCGAGCTGGTCTCCCGCTCGACATCCTTCACGTTCGCGAATGCGCCGTCCGCCGGCACGATGGCATCGATCCCGGCGATCCTCACCTCGAAGTTCTTCCACTCCGGCATCGCGATCGGAGACGTCATCCCTGGCCAGCCGCCGAAGATCCTCCCCGAGAACACGACGCTCCCCGAGATCATGAAGCGTGCGGGCTACACGACCGGCGTGATCGGCTCACACGAGTGGTGGAATGACTGGGGCCTCGAGCAAGGTGTCGACGATTACGACAACTCGATCGGCAAGACGGGCGATCCGTATCGCGTCGCCGCCGACAAGGTCACCGATCACGCCCTGGCGTGGATCTCGCGTCAGCAGGGCAAGAAGTGGTTCATGTGGGCGCACTACATCGATCCGCACGGCCGCTACGTGGCACACCCCAACGTCGTCGACTGGGGGACCGCGGAGACCGATCTCTACGATGCCGAGCTGAAGTGGACCGATCAGGAGCTCGGGCGCCTGTTCGCCGAGCTGCGCCGGCTGCCGAGCAGCTCGAACACGATCATCGTGATCACCAGCGATCATGGCGACAGCATGGCCGAGCACAACATTCCGCTCGGCACCCACGGCACGGCGCTGTATCGCGAGATGCTGCATGTCCCGCTGATCTTCTATGTGCCCGACAACGCCCCTCGTACCATCGGCGGCGCGGTGACACCGCTCGACATCGTCCCGACCCTCGCGGAGCTGTGCGGGATCGACGTCAAGGATCTCTCATTCGAGGGTCGCAGCCTCGTACCTGCGTTGTTCGCCGGCCGCGAGGACAAGGATCGGATCGTGTTCGCGGAGACGAACGCACCGAAGCGCCAGCGCGCCGCGATCAGCGAGGCGTGGAAGCTGATCTTCTATCTGCACACCAACGTGTTCGAGCTGTTCGATCTCAAGGCCGACCCGTGGGAGAAGGACAACCTCGCGCCGAAGGCTCCGCCCGCCCTCGGGGTGATGAAGCAGGCGCTGCAGCTGTGGATGGACCGCGTCCTCTACGCGCGCGATCCGCTGTTCAACCACTCGTTCCGCCAGATGCAGGACGTGATCACGAGCGAGCCGCCGCCCATCGCGACCACGAACCAGACGCTCGCTGGTGGTGCGATCGAGATCATCGGGATCGGTCCGGCCGCCGGCAAGCCCCTCGCTCCCGGCGCGAAGACCGAGATCCACGTCTACTTCCGCGCCAAGCAGGCCATCCCCACCCAGTACCGGTTCCAGCTCGTGGCCTGGCCGGGCACTGCGGCCGATCCAGTGGCTCCTGGTGCGATCCGTTCGGCGTACCGGTCCACAGCCGAGGGGGCGTTCGGCACACATCGCTGGAAGGCCGGAGACCTCGTCCGTGAGCGGTTCGCCCTGACGATTCCGCCCGACTGGAAGGGCGAGAGCATCGTCGTGGGCCTGGTCGCCGGGGACGTCGATGGCACCCAGAAGGTGACGGCCAGCGGGCCCGCCCCCGCCAACGACCTCACGGTGGCCATCCTGGGCACTCTCCCGGTCCAGACAGGAAGCTCGCCGCCCCCCGGGCCGTAGTAAGCCGGAGTAAGATCACACGATGCGGCCGCTCTACGACCTGTCCAGCGTGTTTGCGGCACAGATCCGCACCGCGGAGTCCGAGAGCGGCCGGGTCTACGAGCCGATGATCGGCCTCGTCACCGACAACAAGGATCCGAAGAAGCTCGGCCGCGTGAAGGTCAAGATCCCGGTCCTCCACGCCGACCAGACGACCTTCTGGTGCCCGATCATCATGCTCGGCGCAGGCAAGAACCGCGGCTGGTTCTTCATCCCCGAGATCAACGACGAGGTGCTCTTGCTGTTCGAGCACGGCGACATGGATCGGCCCCTCGTGGTCGGGGCGCTGTGGAACGGCAAGGACAAGCCGCCCGACTCGAACCCCGGCGGCAACCCCAGGCGCGTGATCAAGTCGCGCCAGGGCTCGAAGATCATCTTCGACGACGAAAAGAACCAGCTGATCATCGAGGACGGCACCGGCTGCGGACGGATCACGTTCGAGGCCGACAGCAACAAGATCACGATCGAGGCGCTCAAGGGCGATGTCTGCTTCCAGTCCCCCACGGGTGACATGCAGATCGTTGCGAAAGATGCTGAGCTCACCGCGAGCGGCAAGCTCGAGATCCACTCCGGCGCCGCCATGGCGTGGGGCACGGATGCCGGTGCCACCGTCAACGGCGGCTCGTCGACGACGCTCTCGGGCTCGCAGAACAACATGAACTGCGGCAACTCAGCGATGCCCGCTGCGCCAGCACCTGAGCCCAAGGACGTCGAAGACCCCTACGGCTCGTAGTAGTGTCTGCGGGCCTTGAAGCCCGACGACACCAGACCGTGGAAAAACTACGTCGCGATCGGCTGCATCGCCTGCGCGACGCTGATCTTCCAGGTCGCGATCACGCGAATCCTGAGCGTCGTCCTCTGGTACCACTTCGCGTTCCTCTCGATCTCGCTCGCGATGCTCGGGCTCGGAGCGCCGGGCGTGTGGTTCGCGCTTCGCCCACCCGGACGCGCGGCGCTCGCCTGGGCGCTTCGCGCATCAGCGATCGCGGTGCCGCTGTCGATCGTGATGATCTTCCGGCTCGGAGATGACTTCGATCGCGGCAAGGGCACGGTCGCCGGTGTCGGCAGCATGTTCCCGCCCGGCGTGCTGCTGATCATCGCGTCGATCCTCGTGACGACGATCGCGCTCGGTAGCGCCGTGTGCCTGCTTCTGATGGAGGCTCGCGGCCGTGAGGTTGGCCGCGTCTACGGTGCCGACCTGATCGGTGCAACGATCGGCGCCCTGCTCGTCGTTCCGATCATGTGGTTGATCCCGACGCCGACCTTGATCGTTGCGTGCGGATTCTTGCCGCTGGTCGCAGATCTGCTGCTCGGTCGCGGCAAGCGCTGGGTGCCCGCCGCGCTCGCGGTCGCCCTGGTCGGCTCGATGATCTGGGGCGAGCCGTACGAGCTGCGCTACGCGAAGGACTACAAGGAAGACGCGTCGAAGATCCTCTACGAGAAGTGGACGCCGACGGCGAAGCTCACGATCTGGAACCAGCCGTTCCAGGGCAACCGCGTGTTCGGCTGGGGCTTCGGCAAGCAGTACGATCAGAACGTCACGCTCAAGCAGTACTGGCTCGAGCAGGATGGCTCCGCCGGCACGCCGATCACGAATCTCGTCGGAGCGCCCGCAGATCTCCCGCACCTGTTCTGGGACGTCACGGCGGTCGGCTACGAGC
>JACCQV010000847.1 GCA_013813945.1 Deltaproteobacteria bacterium
CCGCAGCATCGTCGAAGTATACCGCCGGCCATGGCGTACGCCGCACTCGACTACTACGGCATCGACGAGCTGTTCACTCACGAGGAGCGCATGGTGCGTGACACCGTGCGAGAACTTGTCACGTCGCGCGTGATGCCGACGATCGGCAAGCACTGGTCTGCCGGAACGTTCCCGCACGAGCTCATCCCTCTGTTCGGCGAGATGGGCCTGCTCGGACCCTCCCTGACCGGCTACGGCTGCGCCGGCATCTCTCCGACCGCGTACGGGCTGATCTGCCAGGAGCTGGAGCGCGGCGACTCGGGAATTCGCTCGTTCGTCTCGGTGCAGAGCTCGCTCGTGATGTACCCGATCTGGGCGTTCGGCTCCGAGGCGCAGAAGCAGAAGTACCTGCCGGAGATGGCGGCCGGTCGAATGATCGGCTGCTTCGGGCTGACCGAGCCCGACTTCGGTTCCAACCCGACCGGGATGCTGACGACCGCGACCAAGACCGCGGGAGGTTATCGCCTCAACGGCACGAAGCGCTGGATCACGAACGGCTCGGCCGCGCACGTCGCACTGGTGTGGGCCAAGCTCGATGGCAAGGTCCACGGCTTCCTCGTCCCGACGAAGACCAAGGGCTTCACCGCGCGCGATATCCACGGCAAGTGGTCGCTGCGTGCGAGCGTGACAAGCGAGCTCCACATGGAGGACTGCGAGGTCGGCGAGGACGCGATGCTGCCCGGCGTCAGCGGGATGCGCGGGCCGCTGTCGTGTCTGACCCAGGCGCGATTCGGCATCTGCTACGGCGCGGTCGGAGCGGCGATGTCCTGCTACGACGAGGCACTCTCGTACGCAAAGGATCGCGTGCAGTTCAGTCGCCCGATCGCGGGATATCAGCTCGTGCAGAAGAAGCTCGTCGACATGGTCACCGAGATCACGAAGGCGCAGCTGCTCTGCTTGCGTCTCGGCCGGCTCAAGGAAGCGGATCGGCTGACGCCGTCGCAGATCTCGCTCGCGAAGCGCAACAACTGCTCGATCGCGCGCGACATCGCACGCGATGCTCGCGACATTCTGGGCGCAAACGGCGTCACCGACGAGTACCAGTGCGGACGCCACATGCTGAACCTCGAGAGCGTCTTCACCTATGAAGGCACTCACGACATCCACACGCTCGTGATCGGCCAGGACGTCACCGGCCTCGCGGCGTTCGACGGCTGAGATGACCGTGCCCGATGTCCTGATCTGCTCGGGCCTCGATCCCTCCGGCGGCGCCGGCTTCCTCGCGGACGCGCGCATCATTCACCTGCTTGGTGGCCGCCCGGTCGGCGTGATCACCGCGCAGACCGTGCAGAGCACGACCGGTATGCGCTCGTCACACGAGGTCGAACGTGAGGTGTTTGGAGAGCAGCTCAACGCGCTGCTCACGGATATCGAGGTCAAGGCGGTCAAGCTCGGCCTTCTCGGCTCGCAAGGAATCGTCGAGGAGCTCGGGCAGCAGCTCTCGCTGACCGCCGCTCCCCTCGTCTGGGATCCAATCGCAGGTCCGACGCGCGGCGATGGAGGCGGCGGCAAGGAGCTCCTCGGGTTCGCGCTGCGCGAGCTCGGCCGGCACCTGACGCTGATCACGCCGAACACCAACGAGCTCGCCCTGCTCACCGGCGGCTCGGTGAGCACCCTGGCCGAAGCGACGGCGGCGGCGCGTGCACTCGCCGATTTTGCAAAGGTGGCGGTGCTGCTCAAGGGCGGGCACCTCGGCACCGAGCACTCGGTGGATGTCCTGTGTCACTCGGGCGGGACGCAGGAATTCGTCGGCCCGCGGTTCGCGGGGGAGGATGTCCACGGCACCGGATGTGCGCTGTCGTCCGCGATCGCGACGTACCTCGCGCTCGGAGTGCCGCTCGCCGATGCCTGCCGGCGGGCAAAGGACGTCGTCGCCGAGCGCATCATGAAACCCGTCAGGCCCGGCCGCGGCGCGCCGGCGATCGTGTAACGGGATGCGCCGCCAGGACATCGAAGCCTCATGAAGATCGTCGTCACCGGTGCGACGGGATTCGTCGGCACGGCGCTGGTTCTAGCGTTGCAGGCGCGGGGCGACGAGATCACCGTGCTGTCGCGCAGCGCTGCCCGCGCGAAGACCAAGCTCGGTGAGGTCGCGGCGATCGACGCGGATCTCGAGACTCCCGGGCCGTGGACGGCCGCGCTCGCGAACGTCGATGCGGTCCTTCACCTCGCGGGAGAGTCCGTCGGCGAGAAGCGGTGGAGCGCACGCCAGAAGCAGATCGTGCGCGACAGTCGGGTCGAGTCGACGCGGACGCTCGTCGAGGCGTTCGCAGCGCTCCCCGTTGCCGCGCGGCCAAAGGTCCTGGTGTCGGCATCCGGCACCGACTACTACCCGTTCGCCTACGACACCGACGAGTTCGACGGCGATCCAGTTCCCGAGACCGATGCACCGGGCGATTCGTTCCTCGCGCGTGTGTGCCGGGACTGGGAGCGTGAAGCCATGGCGGCCGAAGCCCACGGCGTCCGCGTCGTCTGCATGCGTACCGGGCTCGTGCTCGGGCCCGGGGGGGCGCTCGACAAGCTGACCACGCCATTCAAGTTCTTCGTCGGCGGGCGGATCGGCAGCGGTCTGCAGTTCATGTCGTGGATTCACCGCGACGACGTGGTCGCCGGCTACATCGCGGCCGCGACCGACGAGCGGTTTCGCGGCGGGATCAACCTCGTGCGCACGTCGGTCCGCAACGCAGAATTTTCCAAGGCGCTCGGCAAGGCACTCGGGCGGCCGAGCTGGCTTCCCGTGCCCGGCTTCGCCGTCAAGGTAGCGGCGGGCGAGTTCGCCGAGTACGTCCTGAAGGGCCGCAACGTCGTGCCCGCGAGGCTCACCGAGCTCGGCTTCACCTGGAAGTACGACATGCTCGAAGCTGCGCTCGGCGCGCTCTAGCTAGATCTAGCTAGATCTAGAGCCAATGCCGCTCAGTTAAGGTCTTTGACGTTGACCTCGACGTGAACCCTGAACGTGAACGCCACCTTGGACGCTCACGTCATCTTCGTGAGCATCGCAACAATGCCCTCGAGCAGCTCGATGCCGA
>JACCQV010000848.1 GCA_013813945.1 Deltaproteobacteria bacterium
CCTCGGCCTCCTCGGTCGCGCGCTTCGCCCGTGCGAGCCGCTCTTCCGCCGCCTTCGCCTCTGCGATCAGCTTCTCGCGATCCGAGGCAACCTGGGTCGACGAGCGATCGCGGGCCAGCGCGGCCTGCTTTGCTGCGGTCTCTGCCATCTCGCGCTCGCGCGCTGCCCGGGCAACCGTCTCCTGCGCGGCTTCTTCGCGGACCTGGGCCGCGGCGACGGCCGCGCGTGCCTTGTCCTCGAGCGACTGGATCTCCTGCGTCTTCTTGTCGAGCGAGGCCAGCTGCGCCTTCGCGTCCTTCTGCACCTTCGTGGCCTCGAGCCGCGCTGCTTCCGCGCGCTTCCGATCGCCCTCTGCTTCGCGCCGGTCGACCGCGGCGGCAGCCTTCGCCGCCTCGGCCTCGGCACGCGCGGCCTTCGCCTCGATGCGCGCGCGGACGGCATCCGCCTTGGCCGCATCTGCCTCGCTCTGCGCACGCAGTGCGACGGCATTGGTCTTCGCCATATCGTGCTTCGCGGTCTCGGCTTCCATGCGCTTCTGCGCAGCGTCGCGCCGCGCCTGCTCGACTTCGATCCGGGCAGCCTGCGCCTCGGCCTTGGTCCGCGCCGCGTCGGCACGTGCAATCTCTGCCTCGGCCTTGATGCGCGCTGCATCATCCTTGGTCTTCGCCGCATCACGACGCGCGACCTCGGCTTCCTTGCGGGCAAGCTCGGCCTCGGTACGCGCGCTGTTCGCCGCAGCGAGCTCCGCGGCGGCATCGCGCTTCACGACCTGGGCATCCGCCTTCGCGCGAGTCGCCTCGTCGAAGCTCATCGCCGCGTCACGCTTCGCTGCGTCGGCTTCTGCACGGCTCCGCGCGACGTCCGCCTTGGCGAGAGTCGCTTCCTTGCGCGCACGCTCTGCGTCGATCAGCGCCTCGCGCTTCGCGGTCTCGGCGAGGTTGCGCATGCGAACGGCCTGGTCGACAGCGACCGTGACCTGCTGCTTCGCCTTCGCCGCCTCGTCCTGTGCGTGCGCCGCCTGGGCCTTTGCCTTGGCCGCCTCGGCGTTCGCTGCCATGGCAGTCGCCTTGGCCTTCTCGATATCTTTGCTGCTCGCCTGCTGACCGGCGCGCTTTGCCTCGTCTGCCGCGCGCTGCGCCATCTCGGCGCGCGCCATCTGCTCCGCGGCCGCCTTGCGCAGGCGCTCCGCTTCGGCCTGGGCTGCGGCACTCGTCTTCTCTGCCTGGGCTCGCGCCTGCTCCGCAATGGCGGCAGCGCGCTTCGCTTGCTCGCTCTCGGCCTGCGCCCTGGCGAGCGCCTCGGGGTTCGCTGCTTTCGGTGCCGCGTCACGCGCGGTCACCATGACGACGACCTTGTTGCCGTCGGTCTTGACGTCATAGCGTCCGGGGCGCGCGAGCGTCACGATGACGCGCACCACCTGGCCACCGTCGTCGATCTGTTGTGCTGCGATCGTGCTGACCGCCCACGTGCTCGGCGTGAAGACCGATGCACCTTCGTGACCGCGAAGCGTCTCGGCGAGCCGCGCTTGCGGCACGTCGATGACCACGCGACTGGGTCGCTCGAGCTTGTAGACCGTGAAGGTCGGCGTCTGCGCTCCGTGGACGTGCACACGTGTCGTGCCCCCGTCCTCGTCGAAGGTGACGGCACGGATCTCGTTCTTGCCATCGGCTTGCGCCGGCTGGGCAGAGAATGCGACGACGGCCACGACGAGCGTGGAGAGCATGAGTCTGGGATGGGTCATGTTCATGACTGGTCCTCGAGCGCCAGCGGACAGACGAGGAGCTTTGCGTCGCAACGACGCAGGACCCTCGATCAGCCGCCTAGCGAGAAAATTTTCGCCCGGCTCGGGTGCGGATCAAAATTTTCGAACGAGATGCCGAAAGAAAGTTAGGGGGAGACGACTGGAGCGGTCTGCGGAGCCGCCGGCGCGCTCGCGCCACCCGGCGCGACCACAGGGACCTGCGTCGTCGGGGCGACGTCCGGGGTCGGCTGCGACTTCACGGGCATCTGGTTCGGGTACAGCTGGACCGAGTGCTCCTCGACGGTGCGCACCTGACCGGTCGACGAGTCCTCGGGCTGGACCTGGAACGTGATGAAGCCAACGCCGATGTCCTTGACGACGGCCTTCTCACGTCCGACGCAGTCGCCCTTCTTGATGATGTGGCCGAGATTGCCGGCATCCATCATCAAGACCCGGCGCTGAGCTCGCTCGGCAACGATGCCGACAAGGCGTAGATCCGTGTAGCTGTAGTTCGACGCAACGAACTGATCCGCGCGCATGCACTTCTTCGTGACCTCGCGCGGAAGCCTCGTGGCTTCGCGCGGAGCCATGCCCTGCTGACCGAGCACGAACGACTGGAACGGATCGCGATTGCCGACCTCGACTGCGAAGTCACGGTCGCGGAACTGATGACGGATGGTTGCCTTCTCCGCCTCGTCGAGCACGCGCTCCTCGACTTTGGGCCGGGGAGACAGACCGCCGCCTGGGGCCGCAGCCGGCGCGGCCGCGGCGGGTGCGCCGGGTGGCCTTGGTGGCGGCGGCGGCGGCTCGTCTTCACCGCAAGCGCCGAGCGCCACGATGAGGAGCATGGAATGCGTACGCATCAGATGCCTCCCTTCAGACGCTTGGAATCCGTCGGAGTCTTTGCCTCGTCGACGCCCGTCGCGTTGCGATTCACGCCATCACCCTTGTCGATCGAGTTCTCGGTGCGCGCTCGCGCGCCCGCAGGCGAGGCTGCGCTCGGAAGCGGTGGAGCGCTCGCCGGAGGCGGAGGGGCAGCCTTGGCGGCAGGAGCAGCCGCCGGTGCGGCGCCATCTTCCTGCCGGAACGTCACGGCAACGAATCGCGCATTGAGGTGAATCTCGCGGTTCTTGACGGTCGGCGACGTCAGGTTGAGGTTGTCGATCGCGACGATGCGATCACGCTCCTCGACCTGGCCGCTCGTGTTGACCATCGGCGCGATGCCCTTCTGCACGAGCGATGCGAAGAACCGCTTGATCTGCATGAACGTGCCGGTGATCTCGATCTCGACGGGGACGCGGACGAACGCCTCGATGGGCTCTTCCCTGAGCTTCGCCCAGCGCCGGATCTCGACACCAGACTCGGTGACCTTGCGCTCGAGCGTCTCGAAGAACGCAGGCACCTCTGCCTCGGTCGGCAGCGCCTTCTGGTTCTCCGTGATCACCTGCGTGAGCTCCTTCATCTTCGTCTTGAGCGCCGCGTACTTCGGGATGTCGTCGGCCAGCTTCCGGTTGAGCTGGGCCTTCGATTGATTCTCGCCCTCGGCTGCTGCGACCTTTTCCTTGAGCGGCTTGTACAGGAACTGCCAGTAGAGCAGTCCGAGGAGAAGGCCGGTCACCGCGAACACGGCGACCTTTTTCTGCGGTGGAAGCCGAGCGAAGTCGGCCATTGCGCCGGAGGACGCCATCAGTACGCCAGCCTTCCGGTGATCGTGTACCGGTAGTAGTTGAGGCCCGTCTCATTATCGACCACGCGCTCACCACCGGCGGGCGTGACGTCCATGAAATACACCGAGGCAGCGAGCCGCTTGGACAGCTGCGTCACGTCGGACTCGGACTGTGCGCCGCCCTCGAGCTTGAACGCGCCATTGGTGTCGATGAACGACGTCATCCAGACGTGGTTCGGATCCCAGTCGCTCTGGAACTGCTTGTTGGGGTTGCTCTCGGGACCGGTGCCCGCGAGCTTCGCCATGCCCTCGGTCATCGTCGGTCCTTCCTTGGTGAGGACCTTGCCGAGCTCGTGCAGAACGTGCGCGGGAACGACCTTGGCGGCGAGCAGTCGGTTGATCGCCTCGGAGCGGCGAACCGCCTCCTGCTCCGCCTGCTGGAGCTCGGCGTACCCGACGAGCTCCTTGTTCTTTGCGTTGATCTCTTGCTGGAGCGCGGCGTTCGCATCGCGCAGATCGCTGAGGCGGGCACGACGCGGCATGTCGAGCATGAAGAGCACGACCGCGGCGACCAGACCGAGCG
>JACCQV010000852.1 GCA_013813945.1 Deltaproteobacteria bacterium
ATCGAGCTCGAAGGCCACCTGATACGTCTACATGTCCTGGCGCCGGTCCGCCAAGAGCTGGCAGATGGTTGCCGGGGATCGGCCATGAGGCGCCTGCGCTCGGTGACAGGAATCGGTCGGATCGAGCCACGCTGCTGCGCGGATCTGTCCGGTTTTTACCAGATCGCACCGGCAACCCCGCGAAATCCGTGGGAGCACGGCCCTTGCAACCGCCGGAGGCGTCATGAAAGCCGCGATCCTGGCCGCCGGTGCGCGGCGGCTCCAGCGCCCTGGCGACGAGTTGCCGATGCCGCTCGTGCCGGTCGGAGGGGTCCCGATCCTGCGGCGTACGATCACGAGCCTCATGCGAGTCGGGTTCGATCAGTTCGTGATCGGAACCGGCTATCTGGAGCCGCTGATCCGCGATGCCGTCGCGAGCTGGTTCCCCGATCTCGATGTCACGTTCGTGAGCAATCCCGAGTACCGGACCACCAGCACCGCAGCGACGCTGCTGCTGCTGCGCGAGCACGTCGATCGGCAGAGCTTCATGCTGCTCGATGGCGACGTCGTGTTCGACCTCGGCGTCGTCGAGGAGCTGATCGAGCGCGGCCCCTCCTCTCTCGCGGTACGCTCCGTCGGTGAGCTCGGCCTCGAGGAGGTCAAGGTCACCGCAGACATCGAGGATCGCGTGATCGCGATCGGCAAGCATGTGCCCGTTCGCTCGGCGATGGGCGAGTCGATCGGCATCGCGCTGTTCTCCGGTGCGACCTCCGGCAAGCTGTTCGAGGCACTCGATGCGCGTGTTCGCGGCCAGGGTCTCGTGCAGGAGTACTACGAGGCCGCCTTCCAGCAGCTCGTCGACGAGGGCTCGACGCTGTATGGCATCGACATCGGATCGATGTACGCGACCGAGATCGACACGGTCGAAGATCTCGCCGCGGCCGAGAAGCGGCTGGCGCAGGAGCCGGCCTTCGACATCCGGGTCGAAGGCGTCCGCCTCGCGGTCTGAGCGATCCTCGTCGGTTGCGCGCCCTGACCGAGCCTGTCAGCGTCTGAGACGCAGAATAGTCCGGTGAACCGAGACGAATCCGGTTGCGAGCAGGGTGGCAGGCTGAGGATTATCGCGGCCATGTCGTACCCGGCCCGCCTGATCGCATTCGCAACGTCAGCGAGCCTGGTGATCGGATGCGCGAGCGCCGGATCGGCACTCGATGAAGCGCCCGTGGATGCGGGCGTCAAGGTCGACGCGCCCACCGGGCCGACGGTCGATGCGCCGCTCACGCTGCCGATCGACGCACCGATCTCGCCGCCGATCGACGCGCCCCCCGCGTGCACGACGACCACCACGAACCTGCTCACGAACCCGGCGTTCGACATGACGCCACTCGGCATGGGCTGGGTCCAGACGCCGATCGATCCGCTGTACCCGATCATCACCCCTGACGGCACGCTGGTGCAGAGCGCTCCGAACAAGGCGTGGATGGCTGGGCTTGCCCGCGCGAATGCAAACGACTCGATCTACCAGCAGGTCACGGTGCCCGCCGGGACGACGTCCCTCGTGCTCACCGGCTTCTACGAGATCCGGACGCAGGAGTTCATCGGTGTCTACGACCGCGCGAAGATCGAGCTCGTGCAGCCCGGTGGCGCCTTGATCCAGCAGGCCTTCGCGAAGGACAACTCCCATGCCACGACGGCATGGACGCCACTGTCCTTCACGTTCTCCGCGCCGCACGCCGGTGCGACGGTCCGGCTCCGGTTGTCCACGGCGAGTGACTCGACGGATTCGACGTCGTTCTTCTTCGACTCGCTCGCGCTCACGGCCACGTCCTGCCAGTGACGTATGATGCGTCGATGAGGTCGCGGGGACTCGCCTGTTCGCTGGTCGGGCTCGTTGCGTGTGCGAGCGCTGGCGTGGGCGGCGGTGGCGGTGACGATGATGGCAGTGCGGCCATCGATGCACCGGCGCCGAAGGACAGCCCGACCATCGACGCAGCGGACCCTGACGCGCCGGCTCCCGATGCCGGTCCCGTCGACGTCACGCTGACACAGACCACCTCGGCAAGCGTTGGCTCGAACAACTCGATCGCGTGTGGCAACCCCGACGGGACGACTGCGGAGAACAGCTGGTACCGCGTGTTCCGGCTCGCCGACGCGAACATCACGAATGGGCTGCGCGTCATCGCGGTGACCTTCGGAGTTCAGGAGTCGGTCGGCATGCCCGCCGTGCAGGTGAAGATCGGGACCTACTCGGGCAACGTGCAGCCGCCGCCGTCTCAACTCGACATCGGCCTGATCTCGCCGATCACCGCGGTCACGTTCAACGTGCCGAACACCACCTCGACCGCGCCGATGGCCGTCACCGTCCCGATCATCGCGAACGTCCCGCCGCTCAGCCAGATGATCGTCGAGGTGTTCGCGCCGAACCTCAACGGGACGTCGAAGTACTTCTATCTCGGCGGCAACAACGCCGGCGAATCGAAGCCCGCTTACCTCCGCGCTCCGAGCGGAGCATGCGCGACGCCACAGCCGAGGTCGACGAGTGTCCTCGGCTTCCCGATGTCACACCTCGTGATCAGCGTGTACGGGACGCACTGATCCCGACGAGCTCGTAGCTCCGTCGGCGATCCTCGGCGATGTCCTCGAGGGTGCTCGTGATCGCCGCATGTGCGGCGGAGACCGTCGCGTGATTGTCGTCGGCGATCCGATCGCCCGCATCACGCCGGGGTGGCACGGCGACACCGCCGAGCGCTTGCACCTGGTGCATCCGGTCGACCGTGGGCGAGTCGCCGCGAACACTCGCGAGCAGCGAGAGCGGAACGAGCTGGAGCAACGGATCGGGCGACCTCCGCAGGTACGGTACGAGCCGCGCGGGGGTCAGCAGATCGAGAGGCGCCTCGGGATGGAACTCGGCGATGCCGGCGGACTGGATCCGGTTCGACACGTCGTTGCGCAGGTCGTGCAGCTTTCCAGCTCCGATCACGAGCTCGGGAGCCACCACCATCGCGACCGGCGCCTGCTTGTGGACGGACAGAGCCTCGCAGGCCGTGACCCACTCGCCGATCGTGGGTGTTCCCCACACGATGTCGATCTGGAGCTCGCCCCGCTCACGGGCCCTCCGCGCCCACGGGCAGAGGTCATAGGCCTCGACCACCTCGACGAGGTAGCGGCTCAGGATCCGCAGGACCTCGGTCCGTCGACGAGCTTCCGACACCGCAACCATCGTACGCGGGCCGTGTCATCTTGAGTGACGTGAAGACCGCCTGGATTGCCGGTGCCGTGGCCTGGACGCTCGCGGGGAGTGCGTCGGCGAGCCCGCTCTCCGAAGCCCTCGCACGCCACAGCGCCGCGGACGTCGCTGCCCTGCGCGCGCAGCTGCCCGGTGACGCCGCGGTCCGCTGCACGCTCGGCACCGTGTATGCGCTGCGCGACGAGCTCCCCCGCGCGATGGTCTACCTGGACGAATGTACCGACGCCGAGCTCCCCGCGGACATCGCGATGGGCGTGGTGCGCGCGACGCGCGACGTCAAGAAGCGGCTGCGCGCCAGTGAGCTCGCCCAGCTCTCGATCGTGACCGATCCACCGGGCATGATCGTCGAGCTCGACGCCCTCGCGGGCGAGAAGCTCACCGCACCGACGACCGTGTGGGTCAAAGCGGGCCCGCACAGGGTTCGTGCCGGTACCGAGATCCAGAACACGATCACCGTGGAGGCCTACAGCCGCGCCACGATCTACCTCGTGGCAACTCCCCGCAAGGAAGCCGTTACCACGGACGGCCGCGTCGACTTCACCGAGGACAACGCGACCGAGCAGACCGTCGCTCCGCCGCCCGACATCAAGCGTCCCTCGCTGGTCCAGGGCAAGTACGCCGGCGACGCGGGACCGCGCGTCGGACCGGAGCTCGAGGATCCCCTCGCATGGCGCGGCTCGAGTGGTCCGCGCCCGTGGTTCGGCCTCCGCCTCGGCGCCGGCATGTACGACGACGGTGCGGCATCGTCGTCATGGCGCCCATCGGTTGCGCTTGCGGCGCGGTTCAAGCTCGCACCCCGCTCCTTCCTGGCAGCGCGCGTCGACTGGTCGCGTCGTGGCGGCAGTGCGGACGCCGCCGTCGATTCGATCGGAGCGAGCGTCGGCGCCGGCTACACGGCACTCGTGACGCGCTCGCTCGCGGTCGCAGTGATTGGACAGCTGCGTGGCGACCTGCGGTTCGTGGATACGCGCAACATGATGGCGGTGTCGCGCGCGGGTGCCGCGGTGGCGGCAGGCCTCGAGGTCGCGTTCGCGGCGACCCCGCTCACGGCTGGGCTCCGGTTCGAGCAAGGGCTGACCGAGCTCGTTCCAGGGGCGCGCGACCGGGCGTTGCTCGTCGAAGTCGGCGTCGACTGGCGCTGATCGTGGCATTCTTGGGCGGTGCGCTGGGTCCTGCCGCTGATCGCCTCGGGCTGTAGCTCGCTGTTCATCGACGAGACGCTCCCGGCCAGCGCGGATCCCGATCACGATGGATTCGCCGATGCCGACGATGACAACTGCCCCGGGCTCGTCAACGTCGATCAGGCTGACCGCGACAACGACGGGATCGGCGACGCGTGCGCGCGGTGGTGCGATGGCCAGTGCGCCGACCCGATGTTCTGCGACTGTCTCGACTTCGATGGAGATCCGGTCTTTCCACCGGCCTGGTCCCTGAACTCGGTCGACGGTGGCAGGACGATGACGTTCGTCGAGGACGTTCGGTCCCCACCTACCGCGCTGTACTTCAGCGTCCCCGGCTTGCTCGAGACGACCATCGGTCACAACAAGTCCGTGCTCACGCGCGGGTTCCCGACGGACCGCAAGGTCGTCCACTTCGAGTACGACTGGAAGCTGCTGCCGTACGGATTCCGTGATCGCGACACAAATCTGCAGTTCGGCTCGGTGTTCATCGGTCTGGCAGGGCGGGTCTCGATCACGAACAACTTCAACGACGCGGCAGCCACGCCCTACGACAACTGGACGTTCTCGGTCGCCCTTCCGCCGATGTCCTTCTCGATCCCCGCACCTCCCGGCGACGGCTCGCGGTGGGTCCGGGTCACGATGGACGTGAAGTTCGCCGATACACCGACGGGGTACATCGTCCTGGCGTACGACGGGGTCGAGGTGCTGCGACGAGAGAACCTGACCACGGCGCGCTCGTTCGTCCAGTTTCCAGCGACGACGATCGGGGCCGACCTCGGCGTGTTCACGTTGCAGGGCCAGACCGGCAGGGAGACCCCGAACGTGAACCTGATCCACGACAACGTCCTCGTTCGCGTCGAGTAGCTAGTCGACGATCAGGCCGTGCACGCGCGAGAACTGTGC
>JACCQV010000877.1 GCA_013813945.1 Deltaproteobacteria bacterium
CCCCAGCGCACGTCGGTGTGGGTGCGCAGCGGCTTCGTGAGCCCGGCGGCCGGGCGCGCGGTCAGGGTGTCCGCGGGTAGGCGTGGGTTCTGAGGCGGAACGACCGCATGCGCGGTAGCGGCGGCGACAAACAGGCTGCCGGCCAGCGCGACCGACCCACGAAAACGCATCCCGGGATTAGAGCGCATCCCCCGCCCTACGCGAAGCGTTTCCGCTGGTTCAGGCTGACCGCCGAGCCGGCAATCCGAGTCTCGCTGACCTCAGATCCGGAGGCCGGATGCGACATTGCGGGGTTGCCTGCCTCGATCCGGTAGCAGCCCTCCGCCGTACCTCCGTCAGACCCGTCACACGACGCGGGTCGCTGGCGACCTGCGTGCCTAGCGACCGTGGACGGCATCGAGCGCGTCGGACCGCGCCGCCCGAACCGCCAGTCCCAGGGCAAGTTGCCCGCGTGCGCGGACCAGGTTGTGCGCGCGCCGCGATGGAAAGCGCGCCGGATCCCAGCCGAAGTACTCGTCGCGAACGACATCGATGGCGAACCGCGCAGCGAGCTCGATGCACACGGTCTCGAGCCCGACGACGACCGAGGTCCGCTCGTCCGCGGTGATCAGATCATCGGCGACCGAACGAAATCCCTGGATCGCGGCGGCGAAGATCGGGAGATCGAACGTCACGCTGCCGGCGTCCTCGCCTCGTGGATTGCACCACGATCGCATGGCGTCACCGAGCTCGAAGGCCATCGAGCCGAGACCGAGCGTGTCGAGGTCGACGAGGCACACGGCGCGCACCGGATCGGGCGCGAACAGCAGGTTGGAGATCTTGAGATCGCCGTGGCAGTGCCGACGTGGAGTCACCGGCATCGCCGGGAGGTGAGTGGCGGCATCGAGGATCTCGGCGGCGAGATCCGCTGCCTCGGGATCGCTGCGATCGGTAGCGTGCGCGGCGAGCCGCGCCAGGTGGGCCGCCGTGTCGTGGACGCCGGCGCGGGCGAAGGCGTAGTCGTGCTGCAGGTCGACGAGCGCGCGATGGAATCGCCCGACGAGCGCGCCGCCTGCTTCAGCCCAGCTGGGATCCGGAACGCGATGCACGGTCGTTCCATCGACCCACGACAGCGCGCGCCAGACGCGGGCCTCGTGGTCGACCCACGGTCGATCGTCGCGGGTCCGGATCAGTCGCGGAGTGACAAGGCCGCGCGCAGCGAGATGCGCCGTCACCGCGTCGAGATCGAGGTTGACCCGCGCGTCGAAGATCGGATGCAAGCGCTGCATCACCGCGATCGGCGCTCCATCGACGCGGATCGCGTACGTCGCGTTGATCAGGCCACCGGCGAGCGGCACCACGTCGGCTTCGGACCAGCCCCACGCCGCGAGAACGTCGGCGGGTGCCGCGATCACTGCTTCTTGATCTCGAGCAGCTCGACGTCGAACACGAGGACGCCCTGCGGACCGCCACCACCTGGATACGCCAGCTCCTGTGGGATCCACAGCCGCGCAGTCTCGCCGACGCCGACCATCGGGATGCCGTCCGTCCAGCCGGGAATCACACCACCGAGCGAGAACTCGATCGGCTGCTGCGCTCCCTTGCGGGAGGTGTCGAACATCTTCCCGTCCGTGGTCCACCCCGTGTAGTGGACCTTCACGCGATCCGAGGCGACGGGGTGCGCGGCACCCTTGACCGCCTTGAGGATCTTGTACGAGACGCCGCGCGGACTCTTCTTGGCATCCGCCGGAGGTGCCGCGACGTCGGGCGGCGCGGGATGACTCGCCCCTGCACCCGCACCATGGTGACCGTGCGCGTCCGCAGCCTCGGGGGGAGGCGGCGGCTTGATCTGCAGGAGCTCGACGTCGAACACGAGCATGCCTTGCGGCTTGCCCGGGGCCCCCTTGTACGCGAGCTCGTCGGGGATCCAGAACCGGACCTTGTCACCGACCGACATCACCGGGATGCCGTCGGTCCAGCCGACGATCACCCCACCGAGCGAGAACTCCGCGGGCTCTCCCTGGATCACCGAGGAGTCGAACATCCGGCCATCGGTGGTCCACCCGGTGTAGTTGACGCGCACGACGTCGCTGGCGGCAGGTTTCGCCCCGCCCTTGCCCGTCGCGAGAATCTTGTAGAACACGCCCTTTGGCGTCTTGCTCGCACCTGCCGGCGGAGCAGCGACATCGGCGGGCACACGTGGCGGCTCCTTGGCCTTCTCGATCGTCAGGATCTCGACCTCGTAGGTCAGGATGCCCGTCGGCATTCCCGGCAGCGGGCGACCGTCCTGGTTCATCCGCTCCGATGGCATCCAGAACCGCGCACGCTGGCCGGCGGTCATCGAGGTGAGGATCTCCTCCATCGCGGCGGTCTGGCGGAACGGCGGCACGGTCGCCGGGCGCTTGCGCAGCTCCGTCGTGTCGAACATCCGTCCCTCGTGATCCCACGCCGAGTAGTTGAACGTGACGGTGTCGAAGTAGCGCGCCTTGTCCTTGCCGGTTCCCGGCTGGAGCACGGTGTACTTGATTCCAGATTTGAGCGACGACGCAGTCGCGGGAGGAGCGCCGACGTCCTCGGGGATCGCTGGAGCAGAGACAATCTCGACGACCTCGACCTCGTAGACGAGCGTCTCCGGTGCCGTGCCCGGCGGCGGTCCGCCCTTGTAGCCGATCGAGGGCGGAAGCCAGAGCATCGCCTTCTCGCCCTGCTTCAGCAGCTGCATCGCCTCGGTGAAGCCCGGAGCGGTGTTCGCGAGCGGCAGCGGCATCGGCGTCGACCGATCGCGATTCGTGTAGAAGGTCTCCCCGGTGGCCTGCCGCCAGCCGGTGTAGTTGATCATCACGGTGTCGTTGCGCTTCGCGACGCTTCCGCCCTCGACGCTCGTCAGCTTCTTGTAGATCAGGCCCGAGGCAGTCTTCACGGCATCGATCGGCGGATTCGCGAGATCGAGGGGCGGCCTGATCTGTTCTGACTTCGCCTGGACCGGCTTCGCGGCGGCGTTCGAGCCGGAGCCCGTCGTCGTGGCCGTGGAGATCTTCGGCTTGTCCTCGGTGCGCTGGCACCCGACAGCTGCCGCGAACAGGAACCCAGCAACAATAACGAGGAGACCACGCATGCGCCGGGACCATACTGCGCGTTGGGTGTCGGCGCCACGGCCGGCGCCTGGATCGGCTGGCACGGAGACGGCCGTCGTGCATGATCAGGCTGTGCGAAGTCCGATCATCCTGGTGCTGACGTGCGCGTTCGGCGCGGAGGCCCAGGCCGAGACGCAGCCCGCGGAGCCGTGGGCTGTCGCATGCGGCGAAGCAATGACCGCTGCGCGCGCACGCGTTGCAAAGGTGCACACCGCGTTCAAGCGTGCGTCGGTCAGCGTCGCGGGCCCGGTCGATCTTCCGGCGCGGTCACAGCGGGGTGGCAAGCCATTCCCCCCGGTCCACCGCGCCGGCTCTGCGGTCCACGTCGACCTCCAGCTGCGCCACCTGCCCGAGTACTTCTATACCGACGTGATCGACGTCCGCGATGACAAGGGCGGCTGGGCATCGGGGGCCGGCGACGGAGCGTGGAGCTGTCACGAGCGCCGCTCGGATTCACAGCGGAACCTCGTGTGCACGATGCGGGTCGACGAACACATCGCGATCGTGCGCTCGATCCGCTGGCGTGCGACCTCGGCGCGCGTCACCGCATACATGGCCGCGTTTCAGGATGCCGGTGCGCAGTGCGTGCGCCCCGCTCCTGTGAAGCCCTGATCGAGTTACGCCGCCGCGAACGCTTCGCGCGTGAGG
>JACCQV010000893.1 GCA_013813945.1 Deltaproteobacteria bacterium
TCCGTACCGCTCGTCGCGACGTTGTTTACTCCCAGGTCAGGACGACAGCTACGCCACCATGACGGGGTCATCGCTTAGCAACAACGTGTACGAACGGGCGCTGCTCAGGCGGAGCCGCATGGATGGAGCTCCTCGGTACTCGGCGGCTGGCGACGCCTCCGGGTCGGGCTCGTGGCCGCCAGCACCGTAGATCGCGACGACCTCGCCCGCCTCGATGATCGACTCGCGATACCAGAGCTTGGTGCCGGGGCCCCGGAGCTTCGCGTGTCGCGAGAGCAAGGCGGCCTCGACCGGCGTGGTCGCATCGAGCTCGCCCGAGATCCTGAAGCGATCCTGGACGAGCAGAACTTCGGCCCCCCGCGGATCGACAACCGCGCGGCCGGTCTCGTCCTCGATGATGAACGGAACACCGATTGCTTCTTTCAGAAGCTGCGAAGAGCGCGCGTCGTCGTAGCTGACGACGATTTGATAGAACACGCACGGGCGCCCCGAGATGGGTGCGGTCAAGGTGTCTTCGAAAATCCGAGCCGTGCCGACCACCTTGCCGAACGTACCCTCCGGAAGCTCGGCGAGCGACCATCGCCGGGCCTTGCGTAGCTTCCGCTTCCGCTTCTCGCCCTTGCTGAAGTACCAGGTAGGCACCACGATCGCACCGAGCGCCGACATCGCGATCATGTAGATCAGGTCCTCCATCGGCTACCTGGGCACGAGCTCACGGCGCGAGCGGCGCGAGCAGATCCTCGAGGTCCGTCTCGGTCAGTGAGCTTGGGGTGGGTCCGCCATTCTCGAGCACGGCGTCCGCGAGCTTCCGCTTGTGCTTCTGCAGGCCGAGCATGCGCTCCTCGACCGAGCCCGCGACGATCAGGTCGTGGACGAACACCGGCTTGGTCTGGCCGATCCGGTGCGCGCGATCGGTTGCCTGCGCCTGCGCCGCCGGGTTCCACCACGGATCGTAGTGGATCACGGTGTCGGCACCCGTCAGGTTTAGCCCTGCCCCGCCGGCCTTCAGCGAGATCAAGAACACGTCGGCTCGGCCGCCCTGGAAGGCATCGATCGGCTTCTGACGATCCGGCGTCTGTCCCGTCAGGGTCACGTGGCCGATGCCGCGCGCGAGCAAGCCCTCAGAGACCAGGCCGAGCATCCGCGCGAACTGCGAGAACACCAGGATCCGGCGGCCCGCTGCGAGCGACTCGGTGACCAGCTCGAGGAGGAAGTCGAGCTTCGCGCTGCCCTCGACTTCGCGTGCCGCGTCGCCGGAGACCAGCCGCGGATCGCAGCAGACCTGACGGAGCTTGAGGAGCGCGTCGAGGATCGCGATCGTCGAGCCAGCCATGCCGCGCTGCTTGATGTGCTGGCGAACGTCGGCGTGCGCCGAGACACGGATGCTCTCGTAGAGCTCGCGCTGCGGACCGCTCAGCTCGATCGAGCGGATCAGCATCGTCTTGGCGGGGAGCTCCGGTGCGACGGCATCCTTGGTGCGCCGCAGGATGTACGGTCGCACGCAATCGCGCAGCGTCTCGAGCCGCACCCGATCACCGAGGTTCTCGATCGGCTGGCGGAAGTTGACGTGGAACTCGTCGCGCGCGCCGAGCAAGCCAGGCATCAGGAAGTCGAACAGCGACCACAGCTCGCCGAGGTGGTTCTCGATCGGGGTTCCCGACAGACAGACGCGGTTGCGTGCGTCGAGCTTGCGCGCCGCCTCGGCCGCCTGCGCGTCGTGGTTCTTGATCGCATGGGCCTCGTCGAGCACGAGCAGGTGGAGTGGGATCGCGGCCAGCTCGTCGCGGTCGCGCGCGACCATCGGATACGTGGTGATCACGACATCGTGCGTCGCGAGCTTGTCCATCCGCTCCTTGCGATCCGGACCGTGGTGCACGGCGACGGTCAGCGTGGGTGCGAAGCGTGCGAGCTCGCGCTGCCAGTTGCCGACGAGACTCGTCAGGGTGACGATCATCGCGGGCCGATCGAGGCGGCCTTGCTCCTTCTCGATCAGGATGTGGGCGATCGTCTGCAGCGTCTTGCCGAGGCCCATGTCGTCGGCGAGGATTCCGCTCGCGGAATGTGACCGCAGGTGCTGCAGCCACGCGACGCCTTCGCGCTGGTAGGGGCGCAGCTCGGCACGCAGCCCCTCGGGCGCGATGACCTGGGCCTGCGTGCGCGGTCCCATCGCGATCGCGTATGCCTGCTCGCGCAGCTTGGTGTCTCCGACCCAGCGCAGCGGGCGCGAGCCGTCGTGCAGGGTCGCGCACAGCTCGGCGATCAGCGGCGCGCGGATCGAGGGAGCGCCGGCTTTGGGTCCGTTGCGATACAGCTCGACCAGCACCTTCGAGAGCAGCTTGAGCCGGGCCGGCGGCACGGGCAGCCAGCGCGTCTCGTCGACGCGGACTGCGATGCAACGCCGCGCCGAGCGCGTGAGCGACGACAGATCGCCGGCGCTGTCGAGCAGCTCGAGGAGCGCGGGCAAGAGATCGATCCGGTGGCCATCGACCTCGACGCCGAGCTCGAGCCCGAACCAGTCCGGGCGCTCGGGGTCGGGCAGCGCGGAGGCGTAGAGCGGGATCTCGGTGCCGATCACCTGCCACGGGTAGTCGGCGTCGACCTCGACGCGCCACCCGAGCGCGCGGAGCTGGGGAATCGCGTGCGCGCCGAACGCGCACAGCGCATGAACGTCGGCATCGACCGCGAGCACGTAGTCGATTCCGGCCCCCGGCGTCACGGCGCAGTCATCGAGGTGTGCGAGCTCGATCGCTCCGAGACCTTCGAGAACCCTGCACGCCGAGAGCTCGGCTTCACGGTCACGACCGCCGAGGCGCGGGTCGCCGGACCGGACCTTGCGGCCCTGATAGTCGAAGTCGAGGCGCACCATGGCCGTACGCACCTCGTCGCCGTGGCGACTGCCATCGTCGACGAACAGGGTATCGGCAAACAAGCGAACGCACGGTACGCAGCGGGCTGCCGCGGCGACACCGGGAGGGGACTGCATCAATGAAATCAGCCTGCCTACCTCCGTGATCGTGGGCCAGTTTTCGGGCGTGCATCTCTGCTCGTCCGGATCACTTCACGAGGTTGACAACCTGATCGCGATCCGCAGTGATTTCCTTGACGACGCCGTTGCCCTCGATCCGGAGGACGCGGGTGCTGCCCTTGAGCTTGATCGCGAGCGGCGTCTTGCCGGCCCTGGCTCCATCGATGGTGAAGAACACAGGCCTGGGCGCCGTGATCGTGAGCTCGATCCCATCCGGAAGCTCGCTGCCCTTCGCCGATGGCTGGCGCTGCAGGATCATCACGATGAAGACCCCGACCATCACGAGCAGCGCGATCGCAACGACCAGGCTTCCCTTCCCCTTCTTCGCCGGCGGCGGAGCCACGGCCCCGGCCTGCTTGGCGGCGCGCTCGGCAGCCCACACCGGATCGACCTCGAGCAGCGCGTCCGCACTGAGCTGCGCCCCGCAGCTCGGGCATGGCGCCCCCGGTTCGGGGGATCCCGCTACCTCGCGATCACAGCTCGCGCATCGGATAGCCATCTCGGCCCCAAGCTACGCCGAACGTATCGGTTGGTCGAGTTCGCATGGCGTGGGAAGGTCCGGGCCGGATGCTGCGGACCCTGGCCATCTTCGCGTTGCTCGCAGCAGCGGCCTGCGGCGACGAGCCAGGCCCGGTGCGCCCGGTCGGGACGACGCCACTCGGGGAACCTCCGGCG
>JACCQV010000894.1 GCA_013813945.1 Deltaproteobacteria bacterium
CGGCGGCGAGTGGAGGTTCGGCTTCAGCAGAGGGCGCGAGTGATCTTGTTCGCCTCCGAGGGCTGGCAGAACAAGGACATTGCGGTGGAGGTCGGCCTCGATCGCCGCCAGGTGGCGCTGTGGCGACGGGAGTGTCAGAAATTCTGTGTGTGAGGCGCTGTGAGACTTGTCCACGACAACGGGACCAACCAGACAGGCAGCACCGGCATCAGCGCACCGTATCCGAGCGAAACGATGAACAACGCCGCCGCCAGGAACGTCAGTTGACGCTTCAGCAGCTGCGGCGCCGCGGCAGCAGTTGCCCGCACCGCGGCAGCCTGTTTCCTCGCGGGAGTGGGACTGGTCATCCCATCGTCAACGGGCGAGGCGACCGGCTTCGATGCATTCGGGCATGAACTCGAAGGCGATGCTGGGGTCGGGCTGGACAAGCTTGTCCTTCTTGCCGGCGTAGTGGAGGCGATAGAGGATGTCGCGGATCAGGTTCAACCTGGCGAGGCGTTTGTCGTCGGCGCGGACGATTCGCCAGGGAGCGATCGCCGAATGCGTGCGCAGGAACATGGCGTCTCGGGCGTCGGAATAGTCCTTCCAGTGCTTGACCGCCACCGCATCGATCGGGCTCGACTTCCACTGCTTCAGCGGGTCCCGCTTGCGTTCGGCGAGCCGGTGCTTCTGCTCGTCCTTGCCGAGGTCGAGGTAATACTTGAGAAGTTTGATGCCCGAATTGACGAGCATCTCTTCGAACTTGGGCACAGACTGCATGAACTCCTCGTGCTCTTCCTGGGTGCAGAAGCCCATCACATGTTCGACGCCCGCGCGGTTGTACCAACTGCGGTTGAACAGCACGAGCTCCTCGGCGACCGGCAGATGCGACACGTAGCGCTGGAAGTACCAGCCCCGGCGTTCGCGATCTGACGGCTTGCCGAGGGCGACGATGCGCGTTTCGCGAGGACTGAGGTGGGCGGCGATGCGCTTGATGCAGCCGTCCTTGCCGGCCGAGTCACGTCCTTCGAGCAAGACGAGGATCCGGTCGCCACAACCGATGAAATGGCGCTGCAGCTTCACAAGCTCGATCTGGAGCATGTGCAACTCGGTCTGGTAGTCCTCGCGTGAGATCGACGTCGTCTCCTTCGCCTGCGCCGGCTCCGCCGCTTTGGTCTTTGCCTTCTTCTTGCCCATGGTGCTATTTTCCTTGAGAGCTGCTCGGACGAATCCGGGTATCGATCCCAGCTTCCTGATGGCTTGCTCGACCTGAACCGGCGACGCGCGATCTGAACCGATCAGCGCGGCTGCAATGCCGGACCAATGGCCGTTGACGAACTCGATCTGCGGCCCGTCCAGTCGCCTTGTCGTCGTCGTGCGACGCCTCGGGCGCGACGCGCTGCGCTTGCGCACTCGAGGGCCGAGGGGCCATCGCGTGCTGCCAAGCGCTCCCAGAGCGGATGGGCGGCGCCGTATGCCGGCCGGATCGATCGGTCGAGGTTCTTCGTGTAGGTCGGTTGATCCGATCGCTTGGATTGCGGATCGGCAAGCAACTCATCATGTCAAGGTAGCAATCGGTGCGCCCACCATCGACCTTCGCTCACGCTGGCGGCGCATGCGCGCGCAGGCGCGCGATCGCCGCAGCGTAGTCGGCGCTGCCGAATATGGCCGAGCCGGCGACGATCGCGTCGGCCCCCGCGGCGACGGCTTGCCACGCGTTGTCACCGTTTTGCCCGCCATCGACCTCGATCCAGGGATCGATTCCTTTCGCCTCGCACAGCCGACGCAGGTCGCGAATTTTCGGCAGCACCTCCGGGAGGAAGGCCTGGCCGCCGAAGCCCGGGTTGACCGACATCACGAGGACGATGTCGCACAGGTGCAGCACCTCTTCCACGAATGCAATGGGACTGGCCGGATTCAGCACGACGCCCGCCTTCTTGCCGAGCTCGCGGATGCGCGACAACAGCCGATGCAGGTGAATCGTCGACGACGGCTCCGACTGGATCAGGATATGGTCGGCACCGGCGTGAACGAAGTCTTCCACCAACCGTTCCGGCTCGACGATCATCAGGTGCACGTTCAACGGCTTGGCGGTGGCACGGCGCACCGCCGCCACGACCGCCGGCCCGAACGTGATGTTGGGAACGAAGCGCCCATCCATGATGTCGATATGAATCCAGTCCGCGCCCGCCGCATCGACGGCCTCGACCTCGCTCGCGAGGCGGCCCAGATCGGCGGACAAAATCGATGGAGCGATGACGAGAGGTTTCATGAGTGCCGGCAGCCCTGTCCAGTCGGCGATGCCCGGGCCGAACCAGGCGCATACCGAGCAACATGGTAGAGCGAACTGAACAGCAACGGTGCCGCTGGCACGCCGTACCGGATGCGCCGGCGCTGCATCGGGCGGCGGCACAGCGCGTCATGGCGGCTGCCGACGAAGCGCTGCGGATGCGCGGGGTCTTCAGTCTGGTTCTGGCCGGCGGCAACACGCCGCGCGATGTCTACGAGCTTCTTCGCAGTGCCGAGACCTGCTTGCCCGGGTGGCACATCTACTTCGGTGATGAACGCTGCGTGCCTGTGGACGATCCGTCGCTCAATTCACGCATGGCCGAGCTGGCGTGGCTCGATAATGTGCCTATTCGTCCGTTGCAACGGCACCCGATTCCGGCCGAGCTCGGGCCACGCGAGGTCACCGGCGCCAGCAGGTCTGGGACGCCGCGGCGCTGCGTTCAACGCCGCTGCTGCTGCGTGACGCGCCGGTGGACGAGGACCTCCTCGAACTGCCACCGGCGCCGGAGGGCGAGGAGATCGTTTTCGACTACGCCGCACTCGGGCTCACGCTGCGCCGACATCCGCTGGCGCTGTTGCGACCGAAGCTGAACGAGCGTCGGCTGCTGACGGCGGAGCAACTG
>JACCQV010000901.1 GCA_013813945.1 Deltaproteobacteria bacterium
GCTCACCCGCGTCGGTTCCGCGGTGGGGACGCCTGGCTTCATGGCTCCCGAGCAGGCGCGCGGCGAGGCCGTCGATCGTCGTGCCGACGTCTACTCGCTCGGCGCCACGCTGTACTTCGTGCTCACCGGGACGCTGCCGTTCGCCGGCACCGACGCGACGATGGCGATCTCGACGGTGGCTGCCGGCGGCGGGCCCGACATGAGGAAGATCCCGCCCGAGGTTCCGGCCGAGCTGACCGCGATCGTGGTCAAGGCGCTCGCCGCGGATCGGGCCGATCGCTACGTGGACGCGAGCGAGCTCGCCACGGATCTGCGCCGGTTCCTCGCGGGTCAGCTCGTGGCCGCGCACCGGTACACGACCGCGGAGCGCCTCGTCCGCTGGATTCGCCGGCATCGGATCGCCGCGCTGGTCGCGGTGATCGCGGTGATCGCGATGGCGGTGACGGCGATCGTGTCCGTTCGAAGCGTCCTGGCGCAGCGCGATGACGCGCGCAGCGCACGCGCGCTCGCGGAAGCTCGTGCCGAGGAGCTCCTCGTCGATCGCGCGCGCTCGATGGTGGCGACGGATCCGACCAGCGCCGTGGCGCTCCTGCGCAGCCTCCCTGCGAGCTCGAAGCTGTGGCCGGTGGCGCGTGAGATCGTACGCGCGGCGGTGCCTGCCGGCGTCGAGCGTGGACTCGCGACCGGTGGCACGCGGGTGTATAGCCTCGCGGTCTCGCCGGATGGTCGTCTCGCGGTGAGTACGGATGTCGCGATCGAGATCCACGATCTCGCAAGCGGCACGCGGAGGATCATCGCTCGACATACCGCGGTCTAGCTCCTGTGGCGCGATGGCAAGACGCTCGTGTTCGCAGATCACCTGGCCGCGAGCGCGAAAGCGACCGAGAACTCACGAAGCGCGTTGATCGGCACGATCGACGTCGAGACCGGCACCGAGCAGGTCCTCGGGCTCTCGGTCCTTCGCACCCTCGCGGTCTCCGAACGTTCGATCTTCATCCACGGCGACGATGGTTCTCTGAACCGCTACGACGCACGGCTCGAGGCCGAGCGGCTCGCCGCCAGCGGCACGTTCGCCATGGATACCTCCCACGGTCGGGTTGTCCTGGCCTCAACGGATCTGCTGGTCGTCCACGAGCCGGACAAGGCGCAGCGACGACGCGCGATCGAGCTAGACGAGGCGCCGCGGGCAGTCCGGCTCTCACCGCGCGGCGATCGCGTTGCGGTCTTGCTGCCCGGTGCGATCTTCGAGTGGCAGGTAGATGGACTGAGTCCGCCCCGGCGGTGGGCGCGCTCCGGCAACGCGGACGGACAAGGCATCGCCTACGTCGGTGAGACGCTGTACGCGTGGGACGACTCCGGGGGAGGCCTCGTTTCACTCGAGAGTGAACTTCCGATCTCGCGGTGGAGCTATCGCGGCACCACGTTGCGTTTCGCGCCGTTCTCCGAGGGCATCGTGCTCGCCACCGTGGAAGGCCGGCTCGCCTATGTTGGCCCGCTCGGCGTCGTCGAGATCCCGCATCGACGGCTCGAGCTCAAGACCATCGCAGTAGATCCGGATGGCCGGAACCTCGTGATCGGCGCGCTGAGCGGCGAGCTGATGACGATCGACCTGCGCCCGGTGCGCCCACGGCTCGTCGCGGTCCCCGAGACCGCAACCCTCCGAGGGCTGACGGCAAATAGCCTCTTACTCGGCGACGCGACGAGGGATGCATCAGGATCGACCAGCCCGACCCGGCTGGCGCTCCTCGATCTGACGAGTGGAAAGCGTAGCGAGCTTGGAAGCATCGGCTTCAGCCCGTACGTCTACGTGACCGACACGATGATCGTCGCCGGAGGAGGTGTCCCGCCCAAATCCTTCACCCTTCACGTGTGGGATCACGGCGGCCGCGAGCGCGTCCGCACCCCGTACGCGTCCCACATCCAGGTCGGCGACGGCTTGCACGCCGAGGCGAGCGTGATCTACGGAACGCCCGACGGAGATCTCGTCGAGCAGCCGCTGGACCCGTTCGGGCCTGCTCGGCGCGTGCGCA
This sequence comes from Deltaproteobacteria bacterium, assembly GCA_013813945.1. GTDB lineage: Bacteria > Myxococcota_A > Polyangia > Haliangiales > Haliangiaceae > JABFXX01. The sequence continues at coordinate 2,031 of JACCQV010000901.1, forward strand.
CCGCGGACGGCAGGAACGTCACGCGGATTCACATGACCTCGCAGGGCGTCGCTGTCGCGACCGTCGACTTCGACCGGAAGCCGATGCGGACCACCATCGGATGGATCGATCGCGGCGATCGGAAGGTTGCGCCCTTCGAGCTCGATGGCTTTGCGTTCCCATGTGGCGTCGGGCCGGACGGCGCCATGTGGATCGTGAAGGACGTCGAGCGCGTGATCCGGGTCGCGCCCGATGGTGCACAGGCCGAGGTACCGCTGCCGCAGTCGATCTCCTCGATGGTGGTCCGAGGCTCTCGGATCTGGGCGGTCGGGACGAGCTCGCTCTACGCGCTTGCGCCTGATGGCGCGGTGGTCCGCACGGTCACGCTGCCGACCGCGATGCGCCGCGGGAATCTGCGCGACGGTTTGATCTCGCTGTCTGACGACGGGCTCTGGGTGACGATGCCCGATGCCAACGTCTCGCGGCTCTTGCCGCTCCCCGGAGGCGCGGAGCAGCAGACGGCTACGCGGGACGGGCGGTCCGTTGCCGCGATGACCCGCACCAGTCCGCGGTACGTCGCGGTCTGGAAGGATCCGGTTCCGGTCGATCCAGCGGCCGTGCCGGCCTACCTCGAGCAGCTCACCAACGCTCGACTCGATCTCGCGTCGAGCGCCGTGACCTGGGATTCACCGCGGCCGTAGGTTCGACTACTGCACCGAGACGTCGGCGAACACGAAGCCGTCGCGACCTTCGATCGCCGGGGCGCCGAGGACGATGCCACCGACCGCCGGCATCGGCAGCTTCGCGAGCGCCGCATCCGCCTGGCCACCGACGACGCCCCACACGCCCTTGATGATGCCTTCGACCTGCTCGGCCGTGAGGGGGCGATCCACCGCGTCGCTCTGCGACAGAATCTGCGCGAACACCGTCGGCGTGCCGACCGTCATCGTGATGGCGCCGGTCTGCGTCGGGCCCGCGGCGAGCGTGGTCGACAGCGACAGCGCGAGCTTCTGGATCTCGGCGCCGCCGGCATCCTTGACGGTGACGATCAGGTCCCCAACGCCGAGCTCGAGTGCGCCGCCCATGGTCGACACGGTCGGGGGCAGCATGAGCTCGATACCGAGCGAGGCGGCATCGTCGTCGAGGAGCGAGGCAAGGACGCCGACGGAGGCGATCGAGACGCTCTGCTCGAAGGCGCCAGCGCCCCACAGACCGGCGAACAGCTGGTTCACCGTGTCATCGGCGATCGCGACGCTGATGCCGCTCGAGGCGTCCATCAGGGCGGGGGTCATCGCGACAGGATTCGAGACGTACATGCCGCCTTCGCCACCGGTGACGAGGAGCTTGGTATCGACGGCGACGAAGATGCCGTCCGCCGAGATGTCGAGCGAAGCGGGCGTGACGGTGACGGTGGTGGGGTGGCCGAGCAGCGCGGCCTGGAACGGCTGCGCGAGGAGACCCGAGAGCGCGGTGTTCGCCATCGGCGGAACCTTGTCAGTGATCACCTTGGCGAGTGCCTTCTCGACGGCCTTGCGCGCCTCGCCCTTGAGGAGGCTCTCGATCGCGCCCGGCACGCCGCCGACGTCGATCGTGAAACCTTCGAGCATGACCGACGAGGTCGGCAGCGACGCGGAGAGCTTGCCGCCGCTGACCGCGAGGCCGAGGCCGCCGTTGATC
>JACCQV010000907.1 GCA_013813945.1 Deltaproteobacteria bacterium
GTACACAAAAGACGCAGGTATCGGTGCAACGACGACAGTGTTCGAGGTGCCCACATTCTCGACGGTTGTGGGCGTGTTTGCCGCCGCTGATCTCGGCCGCTGATAGGTTGCGACCTTTCGCGAGTGCTGGCCCACTAGATAACCTGTGGGAGTTGCCTCGCCAGCCCGGGATCATGACCTTGCGCTCGCGCGCAAGGCGGCCAGCGGCGATCGCGCGGCACAGCGCGAGCTGTTCCAGGCGCAGCGCATCTCCGTTCATCACACGCTCTACCGGATCCTCGGTGCGAACCGGGACCTCGAAGATCTGATCCAGGACGCGTTCCTCGAGATCTTCCGCGCCCTGCCCTCGTTCCGCGGCGACAGCACGCTCAATCGCTGGTGCCAGACGATCGCGACACGCACCGCATACCTCGCGATCTCGCGGCGCCGCCCCCCGACCGTCGACCTCGATGTCGTCGAGGACGTGCTCGCCAACGACCACGACACCCGGCGCCACGCTCAGGTTCGCGTCGCCGCACGCCGGCTCTACGTCGCTCTCGATCGGATCGAGGCCAAGCAGCGCATCGCCTTCGCACTTGCCGTGATCGATGGTCGCTCGCTGACCGAGGTCGCGCAGCTCACCGATAGCACCATGATCGCGGTCAAGACCCGGGTCTGGCGCGCGCGCCGCGATCTGATGAAGCGCGCCGCGAAGGATCCCGTGCTCGCCTCGTACCTGGCCGAGCTGTCCGGAGGTGATCCATCATGACCGACGACCTGCATCTCGGACCGCCACCGGTCGAGCCGATGTCGGATGTCGCATGGGCGCGCGTCGAGCGCGGACTGTGGTCGAGGGTCGAGAGTGGGGCGACGGACGTCCTTCCTGCGGCCTCGGCCGGTCGCTGGCTGTGGATCGCGCTCCCAGCACTCTCGATTGCGGCGGTTGTTGCGCTGCTGCTCGCCACGGGCGTGCTCGGCTCTCGCGGCGACCTCCCGGTGGTGTCCGCGAGCGAGACGATGGAGCCGTCCCGCGTCGTCGCAAGCGCTGCGCCCTCCACGGTGTCGTTCGGCGACGCGCACATCGACCTCGCGGCACAGAGTGCGATCGTGATGAGTCGCGAGGGCGGCTCCCCGAGTGTCCTGCTCGAGCGCGGTGTCGCGACCTTTGCGGTCGCACCGCGTGTTGATCGTCCGCCATTCGTCGTGCGCGCCGGCGATACGGTCGTGCGCGTCGTCGGGACGCGGTTCACCGTGTCGCGCAGCAACGAGCAGATCACGGTCGCCGTCGACCAAGGTCTCGTCGACGTCCAGTTCCGCGGCGCCACCCAGCGCGTCGGCGCCGGCCACACCTGGTCGTCCGAGGCACCGGACAAGGTCGCCCTCCACACGCCGCTCCCGGTGACCAACCTGTCCGGCGCCCCGGACAGCACCACCCCGGACAGCATTACGCCGGACACGCGGACGACCACGCCGGACACGCGGACGACCACGCCGGACAAGCGGACGACCACGCCCGCCATCACGACGACCAGCCCCGCCACCGCGACGACCTCCACCGACATCCGCTCCGGTGTGCGCGCACCCTCAACGCCCAAGGAGGCCGATCGCGCGATGTTCGATCGGCTGACCGCACTCGAGCGACGCGATTCGAAGGCGGCACTCACCGGTTACCTGGAATTGTCGCGAGGCAACTCGCAGTGGTCTGAGGTAGCGTTGTACGCGGCAGGACGTCTGGCCACCGATTTGGGAGATCGCCGTGCGGCGACCTTCCTGGACATTTACTTGCGCCGCTTTCCGAACGGCGCCAATGCAGATGACGCTCGCAACCTTCTTGCTCGACTAAAGGGAGACGCTCCATGAAGACCCGCCTATGGCTGCTTGGTTGTTTGGTTCTGGTGGCGATGGCCGCCGCCTGTGGCGATAACGGCTCGGGGGGCTCCGATGGGGGCAATGGGGACGGCGGTGATGGCGATGGCGGCCCCACCGTCGATGCCGCATGCACGGGGTTGTGCACGGACGCTCCTCCGTTCACCGGCGGGTGCACGGTCGGCGGCACCGTGCAGTGCGCGGACTGCATCGACAACGACAACGACGGCAAGATCGACGGCGCCGACATCGAGTGCAGCGGCGCACTCGACGATGACGAGGGCAGCTTCTCGACCGGCATCCCCGGCGACAACATCGACGCCGTCGATCAGGACTGCTTCTTCGATGGCAACAGCGGCTCCGGCAACGACGGCTGCAGCATCCACGTGTGCTGTCTCCTCGGCGCGACCTCGAAGGCGACGTGCCCGATCGGCGCGAACCGCTTCAACGTCAACGAGTGTCCCGCGCCGCTCGGATCCGGAGTTCTGTCGCAGAAGTGCATCGACACCTGCGGCAAGCTCGCGCCGCCAGGCTGTGACTGCTTCGGCTGCTGCACCATCTGCGATCCGGCCAATCCGAGCATGTGTTACGACATCCTGACGAACCCGACCGCGTCGCCGAACTGCAACGAGACGAACCTCGCGGATCCGACCCAGTGCCGCACGTGCACGAAGAACACGATGTGCGGCAA
>JACCQV010000923.1 GCA_013813945.1 Deltaproteobacteria bacterium
GCCAGCCCAGGCTGTCGCCGCGCTCCGCGAGCTGGATCTTCGCGTCGGGGTTGCCGCCATCGAAGCCGTCGATGATCCGCAGCTTGAACCAATCGACGTCGACTCGACTCTCGATCGAGAGGTTGTCGATCCATGCGGTCGCATCGTCGTAGTCGTTGAAGGTTCCGAGCTGGGTTGCCTGTGCGGGGGCGTTGTTCGGCTCGCGCTGATCGCTCGCGACGTCACACTGGTGATCGCCACCGCATCCGACGGCGCCGAAGCACGAGCCGCACGCGATCTGCGAGCCGCCATCGTCGACGAGCGAGCCGCAGGTGTAGCCGGCATCGGCGCATGCGGAGAGCACGCACGCGCCGCCGAGCTTGGCGTACGGAGCGGTGCAGGTGAAGTCACAGGTTCCTGCCGTCGAGCATGTGGCCACTCCGCCGCTGGGCACCTCGCACGGTGTTCCGCAACCGAGCGAACAGCCGACGTCCGGCTGATTCGGACGATTGCCGATGCACTGCTCACCGCAGGCATGCTTGCCGGCCTCGCAGCCCGGTGCTCCAGGGGGTGGCGGTGGGAGCTCGGGATCGGCACCCTCGTCCTCTTCGGCGGCGGCCTCGTCCTCACCCGTGATGGCGGTGCCGGTCGCGCACGCGGGAGCGAGTGCGAGGAGGAACGCCCACGGGACTAGCCGGCCAGAGAACATCCTCCGGCACAGTGCAGCGGGCGTGCCCGCGCGACCTGCGCTCCGCGGCCCGGACCGCGTGGATCCGTCGACGATGACGCGGTCAGCCGACCACTCGAGTGACCGCTAGCGCGTCGCGTACTCGACGATCGTGGCGACCGCAAAGCCGCTGCCGCCCTTGGGCTGCGACGGGCGAGCGCTCGACAACGACGCGGGGCCGGCGATGTCGACGTGCACCCACGGGGTGTCCTTGGCGAACGTCTTGAGGAACAGCCCGGCAGTGATCGCGCCGCCGAACCGATCGCCCGTGTTGCGCATGTCCGCGACCTGGCTCTTGAGCTGCTCCCGAAGCCGAACGTTGAGCGGGAGGCGCCACATGTCCTCGCCGGTGCGCTCCGCCATCGCCATCCAACCGCGCAGCAGCGACTCGTGATCGGACATCACGCCGGCCGTGTACGGTCCGAGCGCGACCATGCAAGCGCCGGTGAGCGTCGCGAAGTCGAACATCTCGTCGGGCTGAATCTTGGTGCGGACGTAGGTGATCGCGTCACCGAGCGTCAGCCGGCCCTCGGCGTCGGTGTTGTTGATCTCGACCGTGGTGCCGTCCATCGACGTCAGCACATCGCCGAGCTTGTACGCGCGACCGCTGACGAGGTTCTCGCAGCATGCGGCCACGGCGTGAATCTCGTAGTCCGAGCCGATCGTCGCGATCGCATCCATCGCGGAGATCACGGCCGCGGCACCGGACATATCGACCTTCATGTCCTCCATCGACTGGGAGGGCTTGAGCGAGTAGCCGCCGGAGTCGAACGTCACGCCCTTGCCGATGAAGCAGATCCGCTTCTTCGGCTTCTTGGCGGGCTTGTAGGTCATGTGGATGAAGCGCGGCTCCTGGTCGGAGCCCTGCCCGACGGCGAGGAACATGCCCATGCCGAGCTCGGTGCACTTCTTGACATCGAGAATCGTCGTGGTGACCGTGCCCTTGTGCTTCTTCGCGATCGTCTGCGCTTCGGTCGCGAGTGCCGTCGGAGTGACCACCGCGGCAGGCTCGTTGATCAGGTTGCGAGCGTGGTTGATCGCCGCCGCGATCGTCGTGCCGCGCGCGACCGCGGCCTCGAACGCCTTGGTCTGGGTCGCAGTCGGCTTCTTGCCCTTGAGATCGGTCATCACGCCGAACGTCTTGAGCGACGTCGGGCGCTTGTGCTCTTCACCGGTCATGTAGCGGCCGAACTTGTAGGTGCCGAGGTGGACACCTTCGGCGGTCATCTGGACCAGTCCCGCCTCGCGGTTCGCACCGAGCTGCGGCAGCAAGAACCCGACGCTCACGGCCCCGGACTTGTTGGCGATCTGCGCGGCGGTCGCGGCGAGATCGCGGACGTTGGGATTGGCGAACTCGTTACGCGGTCCGCCGCCGATCACGATCACGCGGCGCGCGGGAATCCGACCGTGCGTGTGCACGGTGATCGATTGCCCGGACTTCCCTTCGAACGACTCGGAGCGCGCGACGTCGGCCAGCACGCCACCGAGCGCCTGGTCTGCTGATTTGAAAATAGGGTCCTTCGTCGGGTCTCCAAATGAGACGAAGGCCACAAGATCGACCGGAGCGTGTAGTGCCGGGCCGTGAAGGTGGGTGACTTTGATCGGGCTAATGTCGGCCATAAGCGTTCGTAACTCCTGGGAAACCGGCGTGAGTTATAGCGGAGGTTCACATGCTAAGTAAAGGAACCAGATTGCCTACATTGACAGTCGAAACCGCAGATCCGTAGAGTCACTACACACTACGACTCCGGGGGAGTTTGAATGCGATCCAAGGTGATGACGGCGCGTCCAGCGGCGCGCAAGGGCAATGGAAGTCGCACGAAGAAGACGGTGGCGGTGGCGTCGAGGAAGTCCGAGCCGATCATTCAGATGGTCGAGCGCAGGTCCTCTCGCAACATCATCGAGATGCCGAAGAAGGCCGGCGAGCTGCCGATCCCGACGGCGACGTTTGTGTTCTAGTTTCGGCTAGCTCCTTAATCGACAGCACCCTCGAGCGTTTTCTTGAGGTTGCGTGCATCGGCCCATCGCGCCTGAGATTCGAACGCGATGGTTGCCGGGATGTCCTCGTAGGCTTCGAGTAGCCCGACGAGATCGTCCATGCGTTCGCTGCGGATCGGTCCGGTTCGACCGCCGCCGGTGACGCGCAGGTACAGCGCCTGGACGTCGAGGCCGTAGTGCACCTCGGGCGGCTGTCCGGGGTCGCGCACGAGCGGATCGAACGCGCACTGAACGCCGAGCTCCTTGGCGAACGTGATCGCGGTGCGGAGATCCCACAGCCCGTCGGGGACCCACACGCGTGAAGCGCCAACGGCCTCCTCGGTCGCGATCTCTCCGAAGAACTTCGCCAGGGTTGCGCGATTCGCCGCCGATGCGGCGAACAGCGGTGGTGACAGGAACACCGCGCACGCGGCACCGAGCTGCTCGACCGCGGCCTTGAAGGTCACGAGCGCCGCGCGCCCGGGCTCGCTGTCGCGAAAATCTCCGACGGTGGCGTCGTGAGCCCACAGCTTCTCGGCCTTCGGCGCCTTGCGATGGGTCAACACCCACGGCGCGACGAGGCCGAGGGTTCCCCGTGGGGCGACCTCCGCCCACTTCGCCAGCAGGCTGGGCTTGAGCGGGCCTGCGAACAGCGCGGAGAGCTCCAGGTACGTGAGCTCGCGGAAGTACCGCTCGCGGTCCACCCGCTCCGGCATGTCCACGGTTCCAATGCGTGTATCGATCGAGTCTTCGGTCGTCATTGATTCGGTCAGGGGCTCTTCGTATGGTGCAGCGCCGGCGCACGCTACGTCCTCGTCGGCTATGGTGCAACCGGAGGCCCGCATGAAGTTCTTCATCGACACTGCAGATATCAAGGAGATCCGCGAAGCCGCCGCGATGGGGCTGGTCGACGGAGTCACCACGAACCCCTCGCTGGTCGCCAAGACCGGCAAGAAGTTCCGCGATGTCCTCCTCGAGATCTGCGACATCGTCAAAGGCCCGGTCTCGGCCGAGGTCGTCAGCACCACCTACGACGGCATGATGAAGGAGGCGCGCGAGTACGCTGCGCTCCGCCCGAACATCGTCGTCAAGATTCCGATGCTCGCCGAGGGTATGAAGGCCGTCCGCACGTGCACCGACGAGGGCATCAAGACCAACGTCACACTGTGTTTCTCGGCGATGCAGGCGCTGCTCGCGGCGAAGGCCGGTGCAACGTACATCTCGCCGTTCGTCGGCCGCCTCGATGACGTCTCGACCGACGGCATGCAGCTGATTGGCGAGATCGTCCAGATCTACGACAACTACGACTTCACGACCGAAGTCCTCGTCGCCAGCGTGCGCCATCCGATGCACATGCACCAGGCGGCGATGATGGGCGCGCACGTCGCGACCTGTCCTCTGTCCGTCCTGCTCCAGCTGTCCAAGCACCCGCTGACTGATATCGGGCTCGCCAAGTTCCTCGCGGACTGGGAGAAGGTCCCGAAGTGATCGTGTCGTGACGGCCGAGCGACGTGCGTTCTCCGTCGCGATCTATGCGCGACGCGGCAAGCAGGTTCTCGTGATCGAGCACCTCCGTCTCAAGACGTGGCTCCCGATCGGCGGCGAGCTCGAGGCAGGCGAGACTCCGCTCGAGGCAGCGCGTCGCGAGCTCCTCGAGGAGACCGGCATCGTCGGCACGTTCCGCAACCTGGGCGGGGCACTCGATGGCGTTCCTCCGGGCCTCATCGGCTACGAGGAGCACCCGGCCGGCACCAAGGGCATGCACATGAACTTCGTGTTCGTCGCCGAGGTCGCCGCGAACGTCGACGTCGTCCCGAATGACGAGTTCGGTGCCTGGCGCTGGGTCGATCGCGCGGAGCTTGATGCGCTCGACTCGCCGCTCAACGTGCGGCAGTTCGGCTATGTCGCGCTCGACGCGGTCTTCGACTAGCGATCCCCATGCGGATTCGCATGCACGTCAACCCGACGCAGCTGCACTTCACGCGGTTTCGTGGAGAGCGGCCGCCGCTCGATGGTCGGCTCGTCGAGGTCGAGATCGGGTGTGCCGATGCGCAGTTCCTGTTCGAGCGCGCCGCGGTGGATTCATCGCGCCTCTACGTCGGCCTCGAGATCCGCGAAGACTTCACGCTGCTCGTCAACAAGCGCGCCAAGCGCGACGGGCTGCCAGTCCACGCGGTGTTCTGCCATGCGCAGCTCCACGTCAAGGAGGTGTTCGCCGCCGGAGGCGTCGAGCGCGTGTACGTCAACTTCCCCGATCCCTGGTTCAAGCGTCGTCACCATGTCCGCCGCATGGTCGATCCCGCGCTCGCCGATCAGATCGCGCACGCGCTGCGTCCCGGTGGTGAGCTGTTCTTTCAGACCGACGTCTGGGCCATCGCGCTCGATGCAATGGCGACCTTCGATGCGGACGAGCGGTTCGTGAATGCGTCTGGCGAGTGGAGCTTCTGGAAGCAGGGCAATCCGTACGGCGTGCGTTCGTGGCGCGAGCAGAACGCCGAGGAGACCGGGCTCGCGATCTGGCGGATCATGTATCGTCGGGCGTGATGCCTGACGACGCGGAAGTCAGCGGGATCGTGCTCGGCGCGCCGGGCGACCTGGTCGCTGGCTGGGCGAAGATCGGGGAGCGCGGCACGCGGAACACGTTCGGCGAGACGGTGACGATCCGTACCGACGACGGCCGCGAGGTGAAGCTGGAGAAGATCGAGGGCGCGACGCTGGGCCCGGTGGTCAAGCGCACCGCTCCGTGGATCGAGCTGGAGATGGATGTGTTGTGGGCGCTCTGCCTCACCGAGG
>JACCQV010000930.1 GCA_013813945.1 Deltaproteobacteria bacterium
ACCGTGATCGACCGCGAGCGTGGTCGAGTGCTGATCACACTCGCTGCGGTGCTCGTGAGCGTCCGCCGATCGCGTCACGCGCGACGAGCGCGACCGTGGAGGCGGATACCTACGTTTGCTCGCTGCGTAGAACCCTGCGCACTGCGCACCGCGTCACATCTGTGCTGATCCCATCGGTTGCTCTGTGCTCCTTGTGATCGCACCCGCGCATTGGTACGAAGCTAGATATGGGCATCAAGAAGCTCGACACGATCTGGATGGACGGTGCGATGGTCCCTTGGGACGACGCATCCGAACACCTGCTCGCGCACACGATGCATTACGGCGTCGGCGCGTTCGAGGGCATCCGGGCGTACCATCGCGCGGACGGTCGCACGGCGATCTTCCGCCTCCGCGAGCACGTCGAGCGGCTGCTCGATTCGGCCCACATCTGCACGATGGAAGTGCCGTACACGACCGATCAGGTGATGAAGGCGTGCATCGACGTCGTGAAGGCGAACAAGATGACGTCGTGTTATCTGCGGCCGCTGATCTATCTCGGCTATGGCGCACTCGGCCTCGGCTCGTTCGAGCCACCGGTCCGCACGATGGTCGCCTGCTACGAGTGGGGCGCGTACCTCGGCGATGACGGCCTCAAGAAGGGGATCAAGTGCATGATCTCCGGCTTCACCCGCTCGAACGGCAACGCGGTGATGAACAAGGGCAAGATCTGCGGCCAGTACGTCACGTCCGTGCTCGCGAAGCGAATGGCGATCAAGAGCGGCTTCGAGGAGGCGCTGATGCTCGATCCGAAGGGCATGGTCGCCGAGGGCACCGGAGAGAACATCTTCGTCGTCAAGAAGGACGTCGTGCGCACGCCGCCGACCTCTGCCGCGATCCTGTCAGGCATCACGCGCGATACGACGATCCAGCTGCTGCGCGAGCAAGGGGTCGACGTCCGCGAGGAGATGATGGCGCGCGACGAGCTCTACACCGCGGATGAAGTGTTCCTGACCGGCACCGCGGCGGAGATCACGCCGGTGCGCGACATCGATCATCGCAAGATCGGACGCGGCGAGGCGGGTCCCGTGACCCGCCGTCTCCAGGAGGCGTTCTTCTCCGTCGTCAAGGGCACCGACACCAAGCACGATCACTGGTTGACCTACGTATGAACAAGCTCGCGCTCGCGGTTGGAGTGGCGGCGGTGCTCGCCGCTGGATGCAGCAAGAAGCGCGTCTCCGAGTGCGATGACTTCGTGACGACCGCCGAGAAGCTGGCGAAGTGCGAGAAGCTTCCGGAGACCGCTCGCACCAGCGTCGCCGGCTCGGCGAAGCAGATCAAAGACATGCTCCAGATGGTCGACGACAACGGCGGCTTCGATTCGGCTCCCGCCGAGACGGTCGATCAGATGCGGCAGGCGTGTAAGTCGCAGAACACGCGCATCGTCGAAGAGATGCAAAAGACTTTCCCGGAATGTCTGAAGTAAGCTGCTAGAATCGCACGCGTGGAGCTAGCCCCCGGCTCGATCCTGCTGGGCAAGTATCGGGTCGACGAGATCATCGGTACCGGCGGCATGGGGCGCGTGGTGCGCGCGTCGCATCTCTATCTCCAGCAGTCCGTCGCGATCAAGATCCTCCTGCCCCAGATGGCGGAGAGCCCGTCGACGGTCGCGCGCTTCCTCCGCGAGGCGCAGGCGACGGTGCGGCTCAAGAGCGAGCACATCGCCCGGGTGATCGACGTCGGCACGATGCCCGATGGGATCCCGTTCATGGTCATGGAGTACCTGGAGGGGAACGACCTCAACCAGATCCTGCGTCACCATGGACCGCAGGTTCCGGAGATCGTCTGTGACCTGATGCTTCAGGCCTGCGAAGGCATGGCCGAAGCGCACGCGATGGGCATCGTCCACCGCGACATCAAGCCGTCGAACTACTACATCACGCGCCGTCCTGACGGCTCGATGCTCCTCAAGATCCTCGACTTCGGAATCTCGAAGACACCGGTCGGCCACGAGGAGCTCACCGGCACGCAGACCGTCATCGGGACGCCGACGTACATGTCTCCCGAGCAGATGAAGAGCGGGAAGATGACCGACGCTCGCAGCGACATCTGGTCGATGGGCGTCGTGATGTACCAGCTGCTGGAAGGGCGTCCGCCGTTCTCCGGAGAGAGCTACCCGGAGCTCGTGATCAAGGTCGGAACGGAACCGCCCGAGCCGTTTCATGTCCAGCTCCCCGCCGGTCTGGGCGAGGTGATCATGCGGTGCCTCGAGAAGGATCAAAAGAATCGGCTGCAGAACGTCGGCGAGCTCGCGCGCGTGCTCGCGCCGTACGCCAGCGAGCCCGCGACCGCCGCGGCGACCGCCGCTCGCACGACGCGCATTCTCACGGCGCGCCACAACCAGCCGCGCGACAGTCGCCCGAGCTTCGGGCCCACGGGCTTTGGCCAGCAGGGCTCGCCGCTCGCCGCCGGTGGCGGGCTGATGACGCCGGTCCCGCTCTCGCCGTCGCAGCTCACACCGCGGAGCTGGCCGCCCTCGACGAGCCTCTCGCAGGGTCGTGGCCAGATGACCGAGCCGAAGCGCAGCGGCAAGGGCTGGCTGATCGCCGGCGCACTCAGCCTCGCGCTCCTCGCCGGTGCAGGCGGCTACATCGCGAACGGACTGGTCGAGGACGGAGAGCGGGACAGTGCCGCTGTCGAGCCGCTACCGACGCCGGCCGCCGCGCCGGTGACAGAGGTCGTGACACTCGATCCATCACCCGCGGAGCCGGCACCACCGGTCGCTACCGCGGAGACTGCGGTGCCCCCGCCGCCGAGCACAGGTGCGCCGACGACAGCGCCGGCGACCGCCGCGCCTGCGACACCGAAGCCAACGGTCCCGACGGTCACGACGAAGCCAGCGGCATCGAAGGTCGAGCCGAAGCCGACGGTACCGACGGTCGCCACCAGGCCGGCACCCAAGCCAGCGGTGGCGAAGCCGAAACCGGCCGTCGTCAAGAAGCCAGCGCCCAAGGCGACGACGACGACCAAGAAGAAGAAGCCCGACCTGTTCGATCGGCGAGATTGAGACGCGCTCTGGCTAGAGCGTCAGATTGACGTCGTACGTGCCTTCTCCCGAGACCGCGGTCCCGGTGACCGTCGTCGAGCCCGGCACACGCGAGACGCCGGCACCATCCGCCTGCAGCGTCCCAGCGAACGTCAGGTTGACCGTGGCGTCGCCGACGATGTCGCCGGTCATGTGATACGTGCCCACGAGCGTTCCCTCGAGCGTGCCGGTCGGGATGTTCTTCAGCGACAGCACGAGGTACGGCTGCGTTGTGGGATCGAGATCGGTGTCGTACGTGATCTCGATGTTCTCGTCATCGAGCACGACCACACCATCCGAGTAGCCGACCATTCCGACACGCAACCGCATCCCCTTGTTTGCGGAGGCGCCCTGGTCGACCTGCCCGGTGATCAGGAGCGTGCCCGTGTCGACACCCACCGTCATCTGCGGAGGGATGTTCGCGCTGCTCGCCGCGTTGAAGCCTGCGAACCCGAGCGTGAGCGACTTTCCGATCGACGCATCGAGGCCCACGTAGGCGCGACGCGCTTCTTCGTCAGAATCGATATCGTCGTCCGCGCAACCAGTGAGGGCAAGGACAGCGAATAAGGCACTGCGAGTTAGGTTCGTCATGTGGATCTAGTGGGCCGCGAACCCCGCGAAGTCGCAAGTATTTCTGCGCACCACGTGGGGGGATGTGTTTCCAGATCACGCGGTCCGGATCACAGGCGCCCGCCGAACACGACACCAGCGCCATCGTCTCCCACGCTGGGAGTGAGATACAGCGCGTGCTCGCCGCTGCTCGCGGCGCTCGGTGCCAGCAGATAGAGCACGACACCACCGATGATCGCGGCGCCGCCTGCGATCGCGATCACGGTCGAGACGTTCGCCCGGCTGCGCGCATCGCGCGTGATGGTCAGCCCCGTGGCAGTGCACATCGAGGTCGAGCCCATGCAGTGGTCTTCGAGCGCGTCCTTGTACGTGCCGCGAGCCGACAGCGTGAGCGCGGAAGCAACACCGACGGCGATCCCGCCCGTCGCGATCAGCGTGATGCCGGCGATCCGCTGCGTTCGCCCCGGCACCGCAGGAGCCTCGTCCTCGTCGTCGCCGTCGCCATCCACGCCGATCGGTTTCGGCTTCCCGGTGCCCCTGGGGATATCGAGCATGACCTCGGAGCTGCCACCGCGCTCGACCGGCGCCATCTTCCGCTTCCTCGTGCCCTCGACCTGAAACTCGATCAGATGAGGACCTGGATCGACGCGCTGCTCGATGTTGAGCGTCGCGAGCGCCACCGGCTTGCCGTCCATCGTCAGCGTCGCGAGCACGTCAGGATCCGCGCCCTCCGGGACCTTGATCGTGACGCGCGGGACATTCGTGTCGAGCTCGGCAGCCAGCGCCTTGATCGTGGTCGCGCGGTCGTCCTTGCTCGCGGCCGCCA
>JACCQV010000940.1 GCA_013813945.1 Deltaproteobacteria bacterium
TCTCGGTCGGATCGATCGTGATCTTGCGCTCGAGGAGGACCGGGCCGGTGTCCATTCCCTCGTCGAGCTGCATGATCGTGACGCCGGTCTCGGGCTCACCGTGGATCACGGCCCACTGCACCGGGGCTGCACCGCGATAGCGCGGAAGGATCGAGGCGTGGACGTTGATGCAGCCGCGCGACAAGGCCTCGAGCACCGCGAGCGGCAAGATCTTGCCGTAGGCGACGACGACCGCGAGCTCGGCGCCACTCGCGACCAGCGCCTCGCGCAGCTCGCCCGTCCGCGCCAACTTCGGCTGGATCACCGGCAGCCCGAGCTCGAGTGCGGCGCCCTTGACGGGAGGTGCGGTGAGCTGGCTGCCCCGCCCTGCCGGCTTGTCGGGCTGCGAGACGACGAGCGCGACGTCATGAACCGTGGCGAGCGCACGCAGACAGGGCACTGCGAACTCCGGCGAGCCCATGAACACGACACGCATCGCCGTCGCCATGTAGCAGTTCCGCGCCCTTCAGTCGATCAGGTTCGTCAGGTACGTGAGCCGGAGCCGATCATCCCGTAGCACCCGGAACGCCTCGTCCAGAACGTGCGAGATGTCGTCGAGCTCCTGCGCAAGCTCGCGCCGCAGATCGGTGGGAAACCCGTCGGCCGCAAAGTCGCGGCGCGCGGATTGATAGGCCCTCCGGATCTCGAAGGCAGTCGCATCGCGCCGCACTCCGAGCAGCGCGAAGTAATCCGCCTCGCCGACCAGCTGCCACCGCGCGCGAACGCGCTCGCGATCGATCGCGAGGTCGGTCTCGCCGACGAGCGCCGAGCTCTCGTCCGGCACCTCGGTATCCGTACGGCGTGCAGTCGCGAGTCCGAGCACGCACAGGCCCCATGCGAGCGGCAGCACGTCGGCAACGTCGACGCCCGCGATCCGCGCGACGGTGGATAGATCCGCCTGACCATCGAACGCGGCAAGCGCACCGCGCTCCTCGACCGCGAGATCGCCGAGGTTGATGATGCCCCCGAGCCGCTCACGGTCGGGGACCTCGATCACCGTCGACGGCGAGCCGATCAACCGATCGAGGCTCGAGCGATCGAGCTTGCGTCGGATGCCCTCGAGGATCAGCGCGGCCGGATGCCGAGACAGCCGGATCCGCTCCGCGCACGGCGTCTCGTCGAGCGCGATGTGGTACGTGCCGCGATCCATGCTGAACAGCGAGTAGAGAAGATCCTCGACGTGGCGGCGCACCGCGGGCAACAGCTCCCGGCGCTTGAGGTATCCGAAGTCGACGAGGATCTCGCCCATCCGCCGACCCGACTCGACTGCGACGACCTGGCACCGCTCGTACTGGGCCGCGGTGATCTTGCCCTCGCGAACCAGGAGCTCGCCCATGCGGTCACGCGGCTCGCTCGACGATGCAAAGACCGGGCGGCCCTGATCGAAGAACACGACCTTCTCGAAGCCGATCCGCGTGGCACTTCCCGACCCATTCGACTTGGGCTCGACCTGACGGAACCCGATCCTGCCCGTCGACGATTGCGCGAACATCTTCGCGAGCAGCATCGCGGCATCCGAAAGGCCACGCACGATCTCGCCGGTATCCGGCAGACCACGCTCGCGAATCTGCGTGTCCCACGAGCCCGGCGATGTCGTCAGGTCGCGAACGTCGTGGCGCAGCACCGCTCGCGCCTCGATCTCGGTGACGCCGCGATCGAGCGCGGGCTCGTCGCCGAGCGCGGTGAGATCGATCTCGGTGTGATGATCGTGGCGCGGGCCGAGGTCGACCGCGGGCTGAGGAGTGTTGGCATCTCCGCCCTGGAACAGGCGCTGCGCCATCATCGACATCTTGGCGCGAAGCTGACGGGCGAAGTCTCGACCGTCGAGCGAAGCGCTCGCGGTCACCGGGGTCGCCGGGGACGGTTCGCGTTCGGGCAGGTCATCGAGGATCGCGAGCCGCACCTCGCGAGCGGGCTCCTCACCGATCACCATCTCCTCGTCGAAGTCGTCGAGCTCGATCTCGTCGGTGGTCGTCGATGACGACGACGCGCGATCGAGCTCCGCGAGTGGCAGCGCGCCACTCCACGCCTCGGCGAGGGCGCGGTGCTCGGGCGGCGGCAGCGGCAATGCACTCGAGGTCACGGACGGTTCGGAGTCCGATGACGACGATGACGACGACGACGACGATGGCGGCCAGGTCGACGATCCGGTCCGCGATCGGCGGTACGGCTGCACGGGCGGCCAGGTCGATGAGACGTTACGGGACCGCGGTGGCGGTGGCGGTGGCGGGGTCGAAGACGCCGACGGTGCGCGCGGCGGTGGTGCCTCGCCCGGGTCCGGATCGCGGATGATCAGCGTGGGCTCGCGGGTCGGCGACTCCGGATCTCCCCAGCGATTGTTGTGGTCGCGCTCGTGAATCTCGGCGGTCGTCCCGGGGCGCCAGGCCTGAACGGGCGCGACCTCGGCATCGACGGGATGGTCCGTCACCCGGCGTGGGCGGATCACGACCAGCGGTGGCAAGGCCTCCGCCTCGTCCGACGGCGGATACTCGTCATCGAGCTCGCCGACGAATTCGTCCGCGAGCGCCTCCCAGCGTGCGCGCTGGTCCGTGCGGGCCCCCGTGCGCGGTGCGTCCTGGATCGGTTCGGGGCTAGCCATCGTCGCCGCCCGGCCGCGCACGAGCTCCACCGCCGCGATCCCGATCGCGACCGCGGCACGCAGTGCATTGTCTACGACCGGGCTCATCACGAACCGCACGGGCCCCATGTCTGCGGCATCGAGCGCGGTACGGACGGGCCCGGCTTCGTCGTCGCCGATGAGGACGATCTCGACCTCGGAGCGCGGCACCATTCCGCGCAAGGTCTCGATCAACGCCTTGCTGTCCCCCGCTTCGAGGGTCGCAGTGACGACCACGACCGGTGGCCGCCGCGCCCCGAACAGATCGATCGTGTCGTCGCCGCCCGAGCTGGCGAGCACCTCGGCGGGCGCGAGTCCGCTGGCCAGGCCGGCGATCCGATCCGGATCAGCGACGATCAGCACGCAGTTGGATGCAAACAGCTCGGCCACGAGGTCCCCAGCGACTCGCCGGCCAGTATACAACGCGGCCCGCGCCGCGCGATCACAGCGCCGAGATAGGGTCGACGTCGAGGCTGACGCGGACCGAGGTGTGGACGACCTCCGCGCCCATCACGCCCCGCGCCACCCGCCGGAGTGCGTGCCGGTCCGCGCTGCGGAGCCAGATCTGCCACCGGGTCCGCCCTCGGAGCTTCTCGATGGGTGCGGGCACCGGCCCCCGGATGACCACCTCGCCGCCGTTATCCGGCCGGTTCGCGATTGCCTCGGCGACCTGGGCGAGCCGCTGCGCGGTCTCGGCGACCTCGTGCTCGTTCTTGCCGTCGAGGCGCACCGCGATCATCCGACCGTGGGGAGGCAGCCCGAGGTCGCGCCGCTCCTCGAATTCAGCCTCGAAGAACTTCTCGTAGTCATGGGCCGCCGCCGCGGTGACCGCCGCCGCGGTGGGCCGGTAGGTCTGGATCAGCACGCGCCCGGGTCGATCGCCACGGCCCGCGCGCCCGGCGACCTGCGCGAGCAGCTGGAACGTCCGCTCCGAGGCGCGGAAGTCCGGAAGGTTGAGCCCGGTATCCGCGCACAGCACGCCGACCAGGGTGACTCCCGGAAAGTCGTGGCCCTTGGTCACCATCTGCGTGCCGACCAGCACGTCGACCTCGCGCCGCGCGACCTTTGCCAGCACGGCCTCGATCTTCGAGCCGCTCGCGACATCGCGATCGAGCCGGATCACACGCGCCTTCGGAAACGCCGCCGCCACCCCCTCGGCGACCTTCTCGGTGCCCAGACCCGTGCGATCGATCGCGGCACTCTTGCAGCTCGGGCACGTCTCGGGCACGCGCGCCGAGAACGCGCAGTAGTGGCAAGTCAGCCGATCGTTGTGCCGATGGTAGGTCAACGACACCGAGCAATTCGGGCAGCGGAACGAGTGCCCGCACGCCTTGCACAGCACGAAGGTCGCAAAGCCGCGGCGGTTCAAGAACAGGATCGTCTGATCGCCGGCCTCGAGCGTCTGGGCGATCGCGGTGCGCAGCGGCGCCGACAGGAACGCCTCGCCGTCCGGCAAGAACGTCCTCAGATCGATCACCTCGACGCTGGGCATCGGTCGCGCCATCGGCCGCACGGTCAGCCGCAGCTTGCGGTAGTGCCCTGTCTCGGCATGCGCCGCACTCTCGAGGCTCGGCGTTCCGGAACCGAGGACGCACACCGCACCGGCACGTTGCGCGCGGACGATCGCCACATCGCGCGCGTGATAGCGCACACCTTCCTCCTGCTTGAACGACCCGTCGTGTTCCTCGTCGACAACGATCACGCCGAGCTCGGTCAGCGGCGCGAACACGGCAGACCTCGCCCCCACCGCGATCCGTGCCTCGCCTCGCCGTAGCCGCGACCACTCGCCGAGCCGCTGTTGCTCGGTCAGCCCCGAGTGCAGGATCGCGACGAGGTCGCCGAATCGTGCGCGAAACCGCGCCGCGAGCTGCGGCGTCAACGAGATCTCCGGAACCAGAACGAGCGCGGTCTTGCCGGCCGTGAGCGCCTCGGCAATCACGCGCAGGTAGACCTCGGTCTTGCCACTGCCCGTCACCCCGAACAGCAGAAACGGAGTGAACGGGCGCTTCGCGGGCGGAGCGCCGGGGGACACGGCTGCGCCCGCCACCGGATCGCCATGCAGTGCTGCCGTGATCTCGCTGACCGCAACGGCCTGCTCTCCCGTCAGCACCGGCGGTGCGATGACCAGCATGTCCGGGCTCGTCGGTACGGCATCGAGCGCGATCTCGCGATCCGTGACCGCGACGAGGCCAAGCTTGACCAGCTCGCGCACCGAGATCTTGGCACCGGGCAGCACGCGCTCGAGGTCATCGAGCACGACCGGCACACGTTCGGCGAGCGCATCGATCACCGCGACTCGCTTCGGTGCGCGTGCGACGGCGTTACGCGCCGTCAGATGATCGCCAACGAGCGCAACGACGCGTTCTCGGCGCAGGCGCGCCCGCGCATTCGCACGCTGGTCGCGGCACTCGACGAGACCGTGCGTGATCAGCGCCTCGATGACGCTGCGCGCGGCCTTGGTGGTCGCTGCGACGGGGAGCGGCCCCTGCGCGAGCTTCGCCAGCATCACGCGCTGCTTCGGTGGCAGTGCGGCGCCCTGCCCGTCTGCCGCGCCGCGGCCGGTCTCGGTCAACGCGAACACCATCCGCGCATTGATCCCGCTGCCTGCGGGCAGCGCGGACTTGATCACCTCGCCGATTGGAGCCTCGTAGTACTCGGCGATCCACAGGCACAGCTCGACGAGCTGCGAAGAGAGCGCCGGCTCGTCGTCGAGGACCTCGCTCAGCTCCACGGGCACGATGCCATCCGGCGGGCTCGTGTCCGCGCGAACGACGACGCCGGTCACCTTCCGCCCGCCGAACGGCACGAGAACGCGCGACCCGATCTGCGCGCGGCCCGCCAGGTGCGGCGGCACGCGGTAGTGAAACCGCCCGAGCACCGGCAGCGTGACCGCGACCTCGAGCAGCTGGCGGCTCGTCACCCGGGCCCGCGCGTCCCGAGGCCGGCGGCCGGGATCACTGCTTTTCGGACCTCGGATCGAACGGCCATGAGCAGCGGACCTTACCATCTGCCTCGGACACATGGCCGAGCCGCGACCCTTCCCACCGTCGGTGCGACGCTCCGCACTCGCGCGTGCAGCCGGGCTCCACCCGGCCAGCCCGATCCTCGTCGGCGCGATCGCCTGTGCAGTTGCGGTGATCGCGATCGGTACACTTGGGCGCGCAGCAGCGGCGCGCCTGGGGACCTGGGTCGTCGCGGCGTGTGAGAGCCCCGCGAGGCTGGCTGCCTCGCCCGAGCCGGGGCTTGGCGCGACGGCGCTCCCCACCGCCATCCTCGAGCTGGCTCTGCCGGTGCTCGCTGCGATCGCGGTCGCGGCGATCGTCGCTCACCTCGTGCAGACCCGAGCGGTGTGGCTGCCACGCCGACGACTCCGCGGTGCACCGACGCCCCAACCCCACCGCGTCCGCCGCACCGCCTTCGATCTCGCCGCGGCACTCGTGATCGGCACGGTCGTGGTCGGCTGGCTGTGGATCATGGCGCCTCGCCTCGCCGCCGCGTTCGGTTCTCCGCTCGCGGGCGCCGCGTTGATCGCGAGCCTGCTCGCAGCGCTCGCGATCGCATGGGTCGTCGTGGGGACGGCCGACGCGATCGTTCGCCACGCCGAGCTCGCGGGTGCACTTCGGATGTCGCATTCAGAGAAACGCGAGGACGATCGGCTCTCGGGCGCCGACCCGCGGTGGCGCGCACGCCGCGCGGAGCTAG
>JACCQV010000957.1 GCA_013813945.1 Deltaproteobacteria bacterium
GCGCAGAGCCGACCCCGGACCCGGAGCCGAAACTGGTGGTCGCCGCCCCGCCGATCCCCGAGCGCGCGCTACCTCCGCCCGTGCCGCCCGCGCGGGTCGCAGTCAAGCCCGAGCCGGAACATGTCGAGCCGATCGTCATCGTTGCCGAGAGCGCATCCGAGTCCTCGCCTGGCCGCTCGCTGCTGTTGATGCTCGGCGGGGTCATCCTCGGTACCGCCGCCACCATGGCGATCGTGATGCTGAGCAGCTCGAGCTCGACCGCCGCGAGCTACAGCCCGGAGCGCGCCGGTCCGCCGTCCTCCGTCCTCGTGCCCGCCGCCACGCCGGCTCCATTTACTCCTGCCACACTCTCGAATCCGCTGACGTTGTCGACGCCGGTGACGTGGTCGACTCCGGCGACCTTCGAGATCAGCGACGAGCGGATCGCAGCCCCAGCAAGCTCGCCAATGGTTGCCACGCAGGGGACCGCGACCGACGGTGTCATCCTGCTGCCGTCCGACGCGGCGGGGCGTCGCCTGTTCGTCGATGGGCGTGTGGTGCCGGTCAAGGGCTCGCGAGCCGTGGTCCCGTGTGGAGACCGCGAGGTCCGCATCGGCAGCCGCGGCGTCGCGCGCAACGTGGCAGTCGTGTGCGGCGGCGAAACCGAGCTTCTCGCTGCACGCATGCGTTGAAGGTTTCCGTCGCACGAGTTCGGATTCAGCGCTGGCCGGCGGGCTTCAGCGTCGCATCGAGGCCGCGCGCGAGCTCGACCAGCTCCTGGTCGGTCAGCTGCGCTTCGGGGTGGGCCAGCTTGTACTTCACCGGCGGCATGCTGCCGGTCCTGACCGACAGCCCGGAGTAGCTCGCGAGCGGGTACGGAAGGTTCCACTCGGAGAAGTTGATCAGGCTGCGCCCGCTATTGATGTCGAACTCGACGACCCACGAGAACGGCGCGACGCTCGCGTACCACGGCCACTTCGTCTCGTTGCTGTGGCAGTCGAAGCACGCGCGCACGGCGAGCTCGCGGGTGCGCGGCGAGTCCCACTCCGGCTCCTTGATCGTGGGCGGATTCGAGTGCGTGCGCCCGTAGGGGATCAGCTGCATGAGGCCGAACACCACGACGAGGCAACCCAGCGTGACCAGGAAGCCCTTGAGAAAGCGTCGCACTCTCGCGTTCATACGGCTCTGATGCAGGAGGTCGACGGCCGAGCTGGTGACACCTTGCCACAGGCATCCGGCTCGTAACACAACTCGCAGCCGACCGTCCGAACAGCTAGGATCTGTGGAGTGGGCTCGTTGCGGTCATGAAGCGGTGGCTCGGACGCGTCAAGCTGCGCGACGGGCTCGGCACGTGGATCGCGGAGAGCCGCGAGTACGAGATCGAGACCGCCGATGATGCCGACGACACGCACGCGTGCATCGAACTCCAGGATCAGTGGGCCGCGGAGGGCAAGCCCCTGATCGACGGCGAAGCATTCGTGGATGACGTCACGATCGAGGTCATCCTCGATGTGATGCCGGTCGGCCATCCCGGCGGCCTGATCAACTAGCTCCCAGCCGTTCTCGCGGTGCGTCAGGCCGGCCTTGCCGAATCGATCGCGCTAACCTCCTTGAACCTGCCTGATCAGGCGATCAGGTCGGAGGAATACAGGCAACCCGTTGACCGGTCCAACGTTCGTAACCACCGTCCGATCGACAGGAGAAACGACATTCCCATGACCTCACTCCGCAATCTGTTCGCTGCCGTTGCTGTGGTTGGCCTTGTCGGGGTGGGAGGAGCGGGGATCCCGCCACTGGCCACCGCGCATGCCGGACCGAACCTGGTCGACACGTCGATCCCCGATGTCGCCGAGCGCGTCGTCAACAGCGTCGTCAATATCTCCACTCATTCCGCGACCTCCGGCCCCGCCGCGTATGACCCCTTCTTCTCCGACCCGGATTCGCCCTACTACGGGACGCAGCCCTCCGAGAAAAAGCAGATGAGCAAGGGCTCCGGGGTGATCGTCACAACAGGTGGCAGGATCCTGACCAACGCGCATGTCGTGAAGGGCGCGTCGCAGATCACGGTGACATTGCACGACGGCACGGACTTCGATGCGAAGGTCGTTGGCGCCGATCCCAAGGCGGATCTCGCCGTACTCCAGCTCGAGGGCAAGGTGCCGGCGCTCAAGCCGCTTCAGTTCGGCGACTCGACGGCGTTGCGACTCGGCGAGGTCGTGCTCGCCGTCGGTGACCCGTTCGGCGTCGGCAAGAGCGTGACGATGGGTATCGTCTCGGCGAAGGGCCGCGGCGGAATGGGAATCGAGGAGTACGAGGACTTCATCCAGACCGACGCGGCGATCAACCCGGGCAACTCGGGCGGCGCGCTGGTCAACCTGCGCGGTGAGCTGGTCGGGATCAACACCGCGATCGCGTCACCGAACCGCGGCTACGCCGGGATCGGGTTCGCGATCCCGACGAACATGGCGCGCCCGATCATGGACATGCTCGTCAAGGACGGCAAGGTCGTGCGCGGCTACCTCGGCGTGAACATCGTGACGGTGACCAAGGCGCTTGCTGCGGATCAGAAGCTCGGCGCCGCGCGCGGTGCGGTGATCGCCGGGATCCAGCAGGGCGGTCCTGCCGACAAAGCAGGTCTCGTCGAGGGTGACGTGGTCACGGCGATCAACGGCACGGAGATCCGGACCAGCGACGTCCTGCGCAACATGATCGCGATGATCCCACCTGGAACGACGGTCGACCTCGAGGTCGCGCGGAAGACCGCGGGCAAGACGGTCATCAAGGCCAGGCTCGGCGAGCTGCCCGGCGATACCACCCAACCGACGATGAAGAAGCGCCGAACGCGCTAGTCAGACCGCTCCATCACAATGGCGACGCGTGGTGGAGTCGCTTCCGTCTTGGCTCGTCGCCGTTGCCGTCCTCGCGGGCGCGTTCGTTGCGCTGGTGATCGGGCGCGTGCTACGGGCGTGGCGTGGGTCATGGCGCGCACGAGTGCGTGCGGAGCGAGCAGGGGCGGGCGAGGACGGCGCGGCGGCGATGCTGCGCAGTGCGGGCTACACGATCGTCGCCCGCCAGGCGCGGACGTGGTGGTCACCGCTAGTCGACGGCGTGCCGCACGAGACCGAGCTGCGCGCGGACTACCTGGTCGAGTCTGGCGGCGCGACCTTCGTCGCCGAGGTGAAGACCGGTGACGAGGCGCCTCGAATGTCGACGGCTGCCACGCGCCGGCAGTTGCTCGAGTACCACGTCGCGTTCGACGTCGATGGCGTGCTGCTGGTCTGCCCGGAGCTCGGCACGATCCAGCGGATCGAGTTTCCGCAGCTGCGCGAATAGCTGACGCCGACGAGAAGACGAAACCCGAGGGCGAGACCGAGGCAAATAGCGCATATCGCGCCGGGGCGCCTCGCACCCCCCCCGGCGACGGCCAGAAAACTTGCCCGTACGCGGCAGCCCCCCGAGGGTTGAGGGACGATGAGCTATCTCCACTGCCCGACCTGCCAGTGCGCCTACAACGTCGCGAACCAGGCAGCGTGCCCGCGGTGTGGCGTCCGGGCCGGAGCACCGCTCGATCCGACCGAAGACGTCATCGCCGCGGCCGAGCAGCTGGCTCGCGCGGTCGGTCGGGCCACGCCGGTGCAGCTGGCGCAGGCGCAGGCGGAGCTCGCGATGCGCGACGCGAACCGCGCGCTACCGGCACCCGATGCGCTGCGCACCACCGCGCCTTCGTTGTTGCGTGCCGTCCGCGCAGCGCTCGCGCCGGCGCCGAAGATCTCGAA
>JACCQV010001054.1 GCA_013813945.1 Deltaproteobacteria bacterium
CTTCAGGACGGCGCGACCTTCGCGGATCCGACGAAGTTCGTGGAGGAGCGGCTCGCGGACCCAGCGCATGCGGCGCTGCCGACCAATGCCTTCGTCCCGCAAGGCGGCGGTCCGCCCGAGGGTCATCGGTGTCCCGGCGAGACCCTGATCGAGCTCGTGATGCCCGCGTTTCTCGGATGGTTCACGCGTCGGTACGACCTCACGTTCCCAGCGCAGGTCACGACGCCGGGAGGCGGCGGTCTCGGCCCGCTACCGCGCGACGGACTGCGCGTGACGATCACGCCCCGAACAATCGGTTGACCGGCCCATCGCAGTCACCGACCATCGAGCCATGGTTCGGGCTTGTGTGTTCACCGTGCTGCTCTCCGCGTGCGGGTTCACGGCCAGCACCCAGGGGACGAGCGACGACGCGGCCAGTGATGCCGCGAACGGCGATGCCCCGAGGACGATCGACGCGCCCGCGGTGATCGACGCGGCGGTCGATGCTGGCATCGATGCACCGAACCTCGGAACCTGCGCCGTCGGCGCGTGCGCGCTCTCGGGCGGCAACTGCATCAGCAACGTCTGCGTGATCACGGCGGCCGGGCAAAACTCGGTGATCTGTCCGGTTGGAATGCGCTGTCGAGTCGCGTGTGATGGTTCGAATACCTGCCCGGGCGGCGTGCAGTGCGGCTTCGCGACGACCTGCGAGGTGACGTGCTCCGGGTCGGGAGCGTGCCAGAACGGCGGCGTCGACTGCGGCGCCGCGAGCTCCTGCACGGTGCAGTGCATCGGCTCCGGAGCCTGTCAGAGCGGTATCCCCGACTCGGTGCGGTGTTATGCGTCGCAGTGCACCGTCACGTGTGACGGCAGCAACGCCTGCCAGGATGGAATCGGAGCGTTCGGCACATGCACCGCGCACTGCTGCAGCAATGCGTGCCAGGGCGGGGTCGGCACGTGCAGCGTCGATGCGATCTGCCCGTGACCGAGCTGCACGGATCGAGGTTACGCGCAGCGAAGCAGCGCGGAAACCCGCGGCGAACGAACCGCTCCGACGGATGACTCAGCGGAACGGCTGATCCTGGCCGAGCGCGGGCAACCAGGCAGGTCCGTTCCGCAGCTCGGCATCGAGGTGGCGCGCTAGCTCGCGAGCCTCCGCGATCGCCCATACGATCAGCGATGCACCCCGATGGGCGTCGCCTGCGCAGTACACGCCGGGCACCGAGGTGGCGTACCGTCCGTCGACCGCGATGTTCCCGCGTGGATCGAGCGTGACGCCGAGCTGATCGACAATGGGCGCCGTGCTCGGTCCGAGGAACCCGAGCGCGAGGATCAGCGTGTCGACCTCGAGCCGGATCTCGACGTCGGGATCATCGACGCGCACGCCGACGAGCGCGGTGAGCTTTCCGTCGGTGCCCTCGAGTCGCGTCGTCCGGAACGCGAACGTGCGGTCGCCGCCTTCTTCCTGTGAGCTCGACGTGCGGAACACGAGCGGCCACGCCGGCCATGGATTCGCCGCACCACGCTCGGTCGCGGGAGCCGGCATCAGCTCGATCTGGGTGACGTGCGCGGCACCCTGGCGGTGCGCGGTGCCGAGACAATCGGATCCGGTGTCGCCGCCGCCGAGGATGATGACGCGCTTGCCACGAACGTCGTGGGCCGAGGCTGCGCGCTCGCCGCCGACCACCTGATTCTGCTCGGTGAGGTAGTCCATCGCGATGACGACACCGTCGAGATCCCGGCCGGGGACGTCGAGATCACGCGGCCGGTTCGCACCGACCGCGATCACCACAGCATCGTGGCCGGCGCGCAGCTGGGCCCACGTTGGCTCGACGCCGACGGTGACTCCGTAACGCAGCTGCACGCCCTCTGCCTCGAGGATCGCGAGGCGGCGATCGATCACGGACTTCTCCATCTTGAAGTCCGGGATTCCGTAGCGCAGCAGACCGCCTGCGCGCGCAGCCGCCTCGTAGATGATCGTCGTGTGACCGGCGCGGTTGAGCTGCGCTGCGGCCGCGAGACCTGCCGGACCAGAACCCACGATCGCGATCTTCTTCCCGGTGCGCACGCGCGGCGGGACCGGGACGACCCAGCCCTCGGCGAACGCGCGCTCCGCGATCGCGCGCTCGATCGCCTCGATGGTGACCGGGGCCTTGTCGATCGCCAGCACGCACGCCGCCTCGCACGGCGCCGGGCACAGCCGGCCGGTGAACTCGGGGAAGTCGTTGGTCGAGGCGAGCTTGCGATATGCATCGCGCCAGCGATCGCGATGGACGAGATCCGCGAAGTCCGGGATCGGGTTGCCGAGCGGACAGCCCTGCGTGCAGAACGGCACGCCGCAGTCCATGCAGCGCCCGGCTTGCGTGCGCGTCGCGGCGGCGTCGCCGGTGGCGTCGACCTCGCGAAAGTCGTGCAGCCGCTCGCCGATCGGGCGGCGCAGCGGCACGAGGCGGTCGTGCTCCATGAAGCCGGTGATCTTGCCCATCACGAACCTCCGGGCAGCACGGTCAGGTGTCCGGGCGGGCGTGGCCGCGACGCGGCGCGCCGCGCCTGCAGCACGCGCTTGTACTCGGTCGGCATCACCTTCACGAACCGCGCGACCATGTGCTCCCAGTTGTCGATCACGCGGCGCCCGAGCGGGCTGCCGGTGAACCGGACGTGATCCTCGAGCAGGCCGTAGACCAGCCACAGATCGCTCTCGTCGACCAGCGACTCGAGCTCGACCATCTCGGTGTTGACCCGCCCGCGGAGGGTCTGGGTCGGATCGAAGATGTACGCGACGCCACCCGACATGCCGGCCGCGAAGTT
>JACCQV010000985.1 GCA_013813945.1 Deltaproteobacteria bacterium
GCGATGGGACGGGCGAAGGTGATGGCAGCGACAATCCTGCGGCGCCAGATGCCCCGCCTTCCGTGCCCGAGCCCCGCACCGTGGACGTCGAAGGCCCGCCGATCCTGCCGCACGTGCAGCTCTTCGCGAACGCCTCCTGCGGCGCGACCGACGCGTGCACGATCTCGACGTACACCGGCCACACGCCCACCGCATCGCGCGCGCTCGACATCCTCGTCAGCGACGTCTATGGCATGCGCTCTTCCGACAACGATGCACTCGGCGACCTCGTCGCTGCGTACGCACTGACCCACCAGGTCCCGAGCGGCATCACGTACGTGATCTGGCGCCAGCGCATCAACAGCGGCACCGGGTGGAGGCCGATGGCAGACCGCGGCAGCATCACGCAGAACCACTACGACCACGTTCACATCAGCTTCGAGACGACGGCGCCGTAGCGAATGCGTGATGTCGGGCTGATGTCGGCGCTGCGCGGCGCCGGCCTCACAGTGGTTCTCGAAGGCCGCATCCGTCGGTCAGGGAGCCTCGATGAACTTCGCCGCCGCCACGCTGTTGCTTCTCGCCACCACCACCTCCGCGTTCGCCGACGAGGCGATCGCCACGCAGGCTACGCTTCGCCCGAAGACGCTGGGCGTCGATGCCATGGCCGTGATGCCCGTCGGCGACTACGGTGACGCCGTCACCGCGGGCCTTGGCGTGCTCGGCCGGATCGAGGTGCCCGCGGGCCCTGGATTCGTGACCGGGCGGGCCGGCGTGATCTTTCACGCGATGGAGAGCAACGTCGACGGTAGCCTGACCCTGATCCCGCTCTATGGCGGCTATCGATATCCCTTCGGCAACAGCGGAGCCTATGTCGCCGGCGAGCTCGGGCTGACGATCGGCTACGCATCCGTGGACACGCCGCTCGGGCAGATGTCCGACTCCGACAGCGAGGTCGGGCTGTCGCTCATGGCGGGCCTGCGGCGCGGCGCCCTCGATCTCCGCGCCGGGCTGTTCGCCCCCGACACCGACGATCTCCTCGCGTTCGTCGCGTCGGCTGGCTACGACTTCGCCGCGTTCTGACGCGCGTCAGTCCTCGACGTAGCAGTCGGCCTCGGTCTCGACGAGCCAGTCGGGATCGATGAAGCCGGCGACGCCCACGAACGTGGATGCGGGGCGAATCGTCGAGAACACCTCGCCATGCGCGCGCGCTGCCTCGCGCCACTGCGTCGCGTCCTTGAGGAGCACGCGGGTCCGGATCACCGACTCCGGCGTACCACCGGCCTCGCGGATCGCACGCAGCATGATCTGCAGGCACAGCGCGGTCTGCGCGTAGACATCGCCCTTGTGCGCGGTCGCGCCATCAGGACCGATCGGTGCCGTACCGGACACTGCGATCGCGGGACCGATGCGGACCGCGCGCGAGAACCCCATCGGCTGCTCGTACTGCGAGCCTGACGAGACGCGGAGGCGTGTCATTTGAAGCTGTCCTTCCAGCCGCGGATCGCCGCGAACACGCTGATCGCCGTCTCGTCGTTCGCGCCGTGAGCGCGCGCCGCTGCGATCACGGACGGTTCGGTCGAGCGCAGGAACGGGTTCGTCGCGAGCTCGTCGGCCATCGTCGATGGGGTCGATGGTGTCGTCAGCTCACTGGCGCGGCGAGCGACCGCCGTATTGTCGGGCTCGACGGCGGCAGCGAAGCGCAGGTTCGACGCGGTGTACTCGTGGCCGAAGTAGACGCGCGTCTCGGGCGGCAGCGTGGCGAGCCGCGACAGCGAGGCATGCATCATCGCGGCATCGCCCTCGAACAAGCGGCCGCAACCGGCGCCGAACAACGTGTCACCGGTGAACGCGCAGCCCTCCACGAAGAACGTGATCCCGCCGAGCGTGTGCGCGGGGTTGTGGATGATCGTTGCGCGCAGTGCACCGAAGGCGACCACGTCGTTGTCTTTCACAGCGCGCGTGACGTACGGGACCTTCGGTGCATCGACGACGCTGGCCACGACCTCGATCCCGGGGTGCGCTGCGACGAGCGCCTGGATCCCGCCGACGTGATCGTGATGGTGGTGCGTGGCCCAGATCGCTCCGAGCGTCACGCCCTCGCGGACGAGGGCTGCCTCGATCGGCGCCGCCTCGCCCGGATCCACCACGGCCGCACGTCCGGCGTCGATCACGAGGTACGCGTAGTTGTCCTTGAGGCAGGGGACCGCGACGACTCTCATGCGCGCGGTGTAGCGCGTTTCGAGAGGCTAGGGGAGCAGACAGCGCATCCGCGTGACCGTCGCCGGGTGCGGCGCCGAGGCCCGGGTCACGACCAGCTCGAGACGATCCGCGAGGGTGCACACCGTCGGGTTCGCGACGAGGCGCCAGCACGTGGCAGCCGTGCCGCACTCCGGGATCGGGGTCACCGTCGCACCGTTGACGTCCTCGACGATACAATCGTGCTGCGGGCCGGGCGTGGCGGGATCGACATCCTTCAGCGTCACGCCGAGGCACGGGGATCCGAGTGCGCGCGATAGCAGCGTCGCCACCGCCCCCAGCCCACCCGAGAGATTCTGCTGGCAGATCGTGGTCGTGGCGTTGTGATCGGGAAACCCATCTAACCCCAGGGATCGCTTGTGTTGACCTCGTAGGCGTAGGCGTAGGCGTCTGCGT
>JACCQV010001007.1 GCA_013813945.1 Deltaproteobacteria bacterium
CCTCGGGTCGAGGCATCGGGGACCGCGTATACGACGGTCAAGATGCTTACTTCGGTTTGTGAGCGAGCCGCTTCGTCGTGCCGTCTTCGAGCTGGACGTCCAGCGTGTTGCCGCTCGTCGCCGTGACGACGAGCTTGCCGAACTTCACGTGGGTCAGCTCTTGCCCGACGCTGAAGCTGCCGCTTGCCGAATACGGTACCGGCCCGGTCTCCACCGGCGCGGCGGCCTCCTGCTTGGGCTCGAGGACCTTCTTCAAGACCGCGAGAAGGGCACGCCGCTGCTCGGGCGCGCGGTGGTACTCGGCGACGAGCTGGATTCGCGCGAGGAGCTCCCCCTCGATCGCGCTGAGCGCGTCCCAGATGTGCTCGTTATCCTTCGCGCCGACCGTCCACGCACACGCGCGTGCGGCCTCGGGGATCCGGTGGTCGTAGCCAAAGGTCTCGTTGCGCGCGGCCGTGCAGTCCTTCGCCGCGATCTTCGCCTGTGCGATCACATCGGGATTCTTGTTGGCGATCCACGCCTCGGCGGCTTCGAGCGCGAGCTGAGGACGGCGATCCTCGGCACGCTTGCTCTCCCACTCCGGAAGGATCAGCGTTCGCGTGGCCTCGATCGCAGCACGCAATAACAGGTCGCGATCGAGGTCTCCGAGGTTCGCGGCCCACGCGGTGGCAGGCAGGCCCTTCACCGTGTCGCCACGGATGGCGCTGAGTCGATCAAAGCGTTCGGTGAACACGAGCAGTGAATCTACTCGAATGTAGGATGCGCTGCATGACGATGAACCTGCGGGGTGTCCGGGTCCCGCGCTTTCTGTACGGGACGGCCTGGAAGGAGGACCGCACGGAGGGCCTGGTCAACGACGCCCTGGACGCTGGGTTCCGAGGGATCGACACCGCGAACCAGCGGAAGCACTACTTCGAGCAGGCGGTCGGGCAGGCGGTGCAGAACAAGCTGCGTGAGGGCTTCATCCGCCGCGAGGACCTGTTCCTCCAGACCAAGTTCACGTTCCGCGATGGGCAAGATGATCGGCTGCCCTATGATCCAGCGGCGTCGATCACCGAGCAAGTCGCGCAATCGTTCTCGAGCTCGCTCGAGCATTTCGGAGTCGACTCGCTCGAGAGCCTGGTGCTCCACGGTCCATCGCAGCGCGACGGGCTCGGCGCCGAGGATCACGAGGCGTGGCGTGCGATGGAGGCGATCGCGAGCTCCGGCAGGGTCAAGCTCCTTGGCATCAGCAACGTCACCGCCGAGCAGGTGACCGCGCTGGTCGGGCTCAGCACCGTCCCGGTCGCCTTCGTGCAGAACCGCTGCTACGCGGATCGCCAGTGGGACCGCGCCGTTCGGGCCGTGTGCGACGAGCACGGCATCATCTACCAGGGCTTTTCACTTCTCACCGCGAACCGCCACGTGCTCGCGAGCTCGAAGGTCATCGCGATCGCGACGCGGCACAAGAAGACGGCGTCGCAGATCGTGTTCCGGTTCGCGCAGCAGGTCGGCATGCTGCCGCTCACCGGCACCAGCGATCCGGCTCACATGCAACAGGACCTCGACATCGACACCGTGGAGCTCGATGCCGAGGAGCTCGCGATCATCGACCGCGCGGGCCGCTAGTGGACGATCATTCCGCGCGGCAGTGACAGATCCATCTTCGCGCCGCCCTCGCGCTCCGGCACCCTGAGCGCCGCGAGGTTCTTGAGCTGATTATCGTCGACGATCGAGCCGCGCTCCGGGAGGCTGATCCCGGTACCACTGAGCTCGGGCACGAACACGAGCGCCTTGCCGGCGCCGTTGTAGCCGAGCTGCACGAGCGTATCCGGCTCGAACTTCGAGCACTGCTTCTCGCAGCAGTAGAACGCGGCGGTCACCCGGTAGAAGCCCTCGGCGAGCAACGGGTGCAGAGACTTCGGATCGAAGTCCGCGGGACACGTGCTCCCGTTCTCGGAGAACTTGGCGCGGTTGTGGGCCCACGACTCCGGGAAGTACAGGCCGGGGCCCGGATTGCCATGATTGTGGAAGTAGACGAACCGACCAGCCTCGACGCCGCCGATCGCCTTGGTGGTGCGGTAGATGCCGCAGGGGGGGAGCTCGCTCACGTCGGACATCATGCGTCGAGCAGGCTAGAATGTCGATATGTGCCTCATCTGCGTCGAGATCGCGAAGTCCAAGATGACGGTCAACGAGGCCCGGCAGCAGCTTCGCGAGATGCGGCACGGCCTGGACAAGGCGCATGTCGCCGAGGTGGAAACCAAGCTCGACGAGGCCGAGAAGGCCGCCGGCGAAAACCCGTAGCCTAGACGCGGCGCTCGACGTAGCCGCCCATGTGCACGGTCTTGATCTTGACCTGCGCGTGGAGCGGGATCAGCACGGTGGTCAAGCACTGCTGGAACAGGATGTGGCTGCCGCCGTAGAACGCGCGGATCCGGCTGCTCGTCGGCTGGATCAGCGTCGGCCGGGTCTCGACGCGGACCACCGTCTCTTCGAGCCAGGAGATCTCGGTGACCCAGCGAACGGTGGAGTTCTGCTCGCCGCTGAACGCGACGATGCCGTTCATCTGTTGCCGGAAGTAGTCGCGATCGAGCGGCCCCGAGAGCTCGATGTCGAACAGCGGACGGCCCGCGATCAACCAGTCGTCGTAGCCGTCGATCTCGAAGCCGTGCCACCCGGTGAGCGCCGACACGATCCGGACGTTGCGGCGATTGTTCGCGATCGCAGCGGCCACACCGCCGATGAACCCGCCGATCGCGCCGATGCCCGCGCCGATCGGGCCGAGCTGCACGCCCGAGAACGCGCCACCGGCCGTGATCGCCAGGACGGTGCCGATGCCTGCGGGCGAGCGTCCTGCCGCGTGGAGCACGCGCTCCGAGCGAAATGGCAGCTTGCGCGTCTCCTCGGTCAGGCTCAGCGCGGTTCCGCCGCTGTGGACGAGCGCCTGCAGGGCGGGCGGCGCGGCCTTCGCGGGCTCGCGGAATGCGCCCATGCCGAGCATCGCGGGCTGGCCGTCGTCGCCGAGTGGCGTGGCAGGAAGGATCGAGGTCAACGTCGCTCGATCGCCCATCCGCATGGCGACGATGCCGATATCCGCGTGGAGCGGAGACAGCATGCGATCGTAGAGCTCCCGGAGGAGGCGGCGATCGCCGAGATGGATCGGTGGGTCACCGTCCTTGTGGCCGGGCAGGGCGATCCGGCGCGTCACCACGCGAAAGCTCCGCTCGCTGATCCGGCGAACGACGATCGCGGGGTCGATCGCCGCGCACGATGTGATGATCATGTCGACGTCGATCTCGCGGAGCAAGTCGACATCGAAGGTCGGTTCGTCGGCGAGCAGCCAGCCGCGATAGCCGTCGATCGGAAAGCCCCACGTGTCGAGCTCGCGGAGACCCTTCGCGATCACGCGTCGATCGGTGACCGCGTACGCTCCGACCGCAGCGATCGCGGCGATCGCCGGGACGAACGCAATCGTTGCCCCGATCAGCCCGATCGCGCCAAAGCCCGAGGCGAGCCCCACGGCCATGCCAGGCTTGGTCGGTGGGATCGCAAACGCGCGCGCGAGCCGCGTGTGTTCGCTGGGTGGCTTCTTCCCCATCAGTCGGTGCGCCAGATCGGGAACTCGGCACCGAGTCCGGGTGGTGTGATCAGCCCATTCTCGATCACACCATCGTCGCTCTCCGGCTCGCACAGGTAGACCGCAACGGCGCCGAGCGGGTTGTCGGTGCGGACGCGGCGGGCATCGGCGGGCACTGCGCGGGTCGCACGCTTCCACTCGACCTGAAGATCACCGACCTGGGCCGCCTCGAGGATCTTGCGACCGCCCTCGGTGTCGAAGCCCGTCACCGTGGCGACCTCGACCTCGCGTGACCCGCTCACGGGTTCCGTGCGCAGCCTGTGGCGCTCGAGATGCTCGGCGACGTTTGCCGGCACGATGTACGCGGCCGGGCGATCGATCACGGTGGTGCCGATGAAGTTCGAGTAGTAGCGAATCTTGACCGTCGATGGCGCGCCATCGAGCGTACGCGGTGTGCGGGTCGCGATCTCGATCAGCTCGTCGAACGCTTCGAGCTTGTAGCGGACCGCGATCTGATCGCGCGGCGCACGGCTCGCCGCGACCACCTGCATCACGTCGTCGGGGTGGGTCGCCACATAGGTCAGCGCCTCGAGGATCGTCGCGTAGGTCGTGCGCACGCGATCCGCAAACGTCAGGTACGAGTAACACTCGAGCAGCAGGTCGAGCCGGTTCGACAGGCCGCGGTAGTTGCTGCCGAACCGCGGGTTGTGCGGATACGTCATCCAGCCTTCGCTGACCGGGGAGGTCGGATCGGCGTCGCGGCGGGCATCCAGTGCGCGCTCGTCCTCGACGAAGTTGCCGTACCAGCCTGCGAGCAACGAGTGCGTCTTTTCGAGCGCGGCGGTCACGACGGGCATCACCTTGCTGCGCATGAACGCGATCGGCTCCGGCCGTCCGCTCGCGACCGTGTGCGGGATGTCGTAGGTCATCGCGTAGCGATGGACCGAGCCGTTGGTCGCATGGGTGTCGATCGTCAGCTCCGGCTCCCAGACCTGGACCACGCGCGACTGCAGCTGACGCATCTCCGTCGACGCCTGCCGCATGTAGTCGCGGTTGAGGTTGACGCCCGACTTGTTGACACGCGTGCCGACCTTCTCCGGGCCGATCTGACCCTCGAGCTTGGGCAGGTCGAGCTTGCGG
>JACCQV010001009.1 GCA_013813945.1 Deltaproteobacteria bacterium
TCCCAGATCGGCGTGTGCTGCTTGAGATCGTCGTTGATGTTCGTGGACCCGCGCAGAAACCACAGCAGCTCGCGAACCACCGCAGGGAACAGCACCTTCTTGGTGGTGACCAGCGGAAAGCCCTCGCGGAGGTCGTACCTGCTCTGTGCACCGAACAGCGACAGGGTGCCGGTCCCCGTACGATCGGTCCGGCGCTCACCGTGATCGAGCACGCTGCGGAGGAGATCGAGATACGGCCGCATGCCGGTGATATAGCACCGCCCTATGATCCCGGACGTGGCCCCCAGGGCCGTGACGATCGCGGAGCTGCTCGCCAGCTACGACGGCCTCCTGCTCGACGCCTACGGTGTCCTCGTGGACGCTGCGGGCGCCCTGCCCGGTGCGACCGAGCTGATCGACACCCTGGTTCGCCGCGGTACCCGCTTCGCGGTCGTCACCAATGACGCCTCGCGCTCCCAGGCCACCTACGTTCGCCGCTTTGCCGCGCTCGGATTGGCGATCGCCGCGGACCAGATCGTCACGTCGGGGAGCCTCCTGCCCGGTTACTTCCAGAGCCGCGGCCTCACTGGGGCACGGACGCTCGTCCTCGGTACCGACGACTCACGCGCGTTCGTCGTCGCGGGCGGCGGCGTGGTGGTCGAGCTCACGCCCGGCATGGAGATCGATGCGGTCGCGATCTGCGATGACGCCGGGACGCCCTTCCTCGACGGGATCGAGCTCGCGCTGTCCGCGATCATCCGCGCGGTCGAGGCCGGCCGCAGGCCCGCGCTCGTGCTGCCGAACCCGGACCTCGTCTACCCCAAAGGCGGTGGCGAGCTCGGCTTCACGGCAGGCGCGATGGCGCTGCTCGTCGAGGCAGCCCTCGCCCGGCGGTTCCCGGATCACCGCCTCGTGTTCGATCGGATCGGCAAGCCGGCGCCGGATCTGTTCCTCGCGGGCAAGCAGCGACTCGGCGTCGAGCGCGTCGTGATGATCGGCGATCAGCTCGAGACGGATATCGCCGGTGCGCGTGCCGCGGGCATCGATGCCGCGCTGCTCGCCGGGGTGTCGCGCTACGAGCGCGGCGCTGCGATCGTGCCGACGTATCTGCTCGCCGACCTCAGCGTGTGACGATCAGGGCGGAGTTGTCGCCGCGCCTGCCAGCTCGAGCTTGGCCACGATGTCCGGCTCCGCGAGCTTCGCCAGCAGGTGCTCGATCGCGAGCTGATACGTCGACGTCATCATCTCCGCCGTCTGACTGACGTGGGTCAGCGGGAAGCTGCCCCGAACATTCTCGGTGTGCGAGAACGCGAAGTCCGTGGCGCTCGAGCCGCGGATCGCGAGCGACCATCCCATCTGACCGTAGACCCGCGCCGCCGTCGCCGAGCCGGTCGACACCATGTCGACATCGGCCGAGAACCGCTGGATCCGGACCTGCGCGACGAGCGTTCCCGGGGGAATCGGCGTACCGGGCGCGATGACGACCACGCGCTCGAACAGGAACGCGAGCCCGGTCCGCAGATCGCGGCGGATGAACTCGTGGATCTCGTGGATGTGGATCTCCTTGTTCGTCCGCTCGGGGATCGTGTAGCGGTCGGGGACCTGCGCCGGATCGAGCACGACGTAGAGCGGGTGCGCGATCTTCCTCGCGACCATCGGCACGGTCGGCGAGATGGTCAGCCGCGCGGTGTGCACCGGCTCCATCGCACACCCCAGGAGTGCCAGCGGAACCAGCACCAGCAGGATTCGCCACAGCGTCTTCATCGCGGCTACATCCCACGCCGCGACCGGCGCTGACAACCGCTCCGTGTGTAACGTCTGCTGGATGCTACCCTTGGCAGGTGATCCAGCGGTTCTGCTTCGTCAAGCTCCTCGATGACGAGGTCGGAACCCGCGCGGAGCTCGGCGAGATGATCCGCGCTCAGCTGATCTCGGCCGGCGCCGACGTGGTCGTCGGCTTGCCCGCCGATGACAGCGCGAAGCGGTGGGACCTCTCGATCGTGATCACCGCCGCGTCGGTCGAAGCGTGGAACGCACTCGCGCAGCTGCCGGCCATGACCGGCGTGTTCGACGAGCTCGCCGGCCGCGCCGCCGTCGTCAAGGCGTGGACGTTCACGTCCGTCGAATAGCTAGCGGCGTAGACGTGCGATCCACGCCGCGAGATCCGCCGGCATCTGCGACTCGAACACGACGTGCTCGCCCGACGCCGGATGGACGAACCCGAGCCGGGCGGCATGGAGTGCGAGCCGCGGCGCGCGGGGGACAAACGTCCGGCTCGTCTCGCCGCCGTGCTCCCGGTCGCCCGCGAGCGGCGTTCCCTCGCCTGCGAGGTGCAAGCGGATCTGGTGCGTGCGCCCCGTCTCGAGCCGGGCGGAGATGAGGGTCGCACCGGCGAGCGCCTCGACGACCGCAACGTGAGTCACCGCGCGCTTGCCGTCGACGGGACGATCGATCGTGTGCGCCGTGACGTCCCCGACCGCGACCGCTCGGTACTCACGGTCGATATCGTGAACCTTGAACGCGTCGCCGAGGCGCTTGTTCGCGTCGCGCGTTCGCGCAAACACGAGCAGCCCGCTGGTCGGGAGATCGATCCGGTGCACGAGGTAGACCTCGCCGTAGAGCTTCGCCAGCTGATCGAGCAGATCGCCGCGATCACTCTCGGGCGTCGGCGCGGTGACGAGGCCGGCCGGCTTGTCGGCGACGATCACGTGATCATCGACGAACACGATCGTTGGCACCGGCGGCGGCTCGACGGCGGTCAGCGCACCACCGACGTTGACCTCGATCACCTGACCCGGCTTGACGTACCGGCTCGCGACCTTGACGCGCGTGCGGTCGACGAACACTCCGCCGAGATCGATCACGGCGCGCGCCTTGCGCCGCGAGAACCCGGGCACGTGCTTGGGAATCACCTGATCGAGCCGCAGCCCGGCGTCGTCGGCGACGACCGTGAAGCGCTCCTTGGACATCAGCTCCGGCCGGCGACGTCGAGAATCGCATCCGCGAGCTGCTCGGGCACCTCTTCCTGGAGGAAGTGTCCGGCTTCGGTCCGCACGACCTTCGCATCCGGTCGCTCGCGCTCGAGGTGGTTGATCACGCGACCGAGGATCGGATCCTTCGTGCCCCACACGATCGAGAGCGGAACTTTCGCGGTCGCGAACAGCTCGTGGGAGATCGCGAGCTGCGGGATCGACGGATGACCGCTGACCCGATCCGGGACCATCCGTGCGAGCGCGAGCGGAGCTGCACGATCGGCGCGCCGGCGCAGCGGCCAGCGATATGCTTTCGCGACGTCGCCGCGGATCGTCGACCGATCGCCTTGCGATGTGTGGAGCACACCGAGCGGGAAGCCGAGCCAGCGAAACAGCACGGTGCTCGCGAGCGGCAGCTGCGAGAGACGATGGAACAGCGTTGGCTTGAACGTCGGCGCCGGCGGCGAGACGCCCGTGTTGCCAAGGACGATCCCGCGCAGCCGCTCGCGTCGCGTCGCCATGGCGACGAGGCTGATCGGCCCGCCCCAGTCCTGCGCGACGACGACGAGCGGTCCCGGTGCGATCCGATCGAGCACCTCGCCGAGCCACGCCGCGTGCTGGGCCAGGGTATGCGCCTCGACGTTCTCGGGCTTGCTCGAGAGACCAAGCCCGATCAGATCAGGCGCGATCAAGCGCAGCTGGTCGCCACCCGGCCGCGCGCGGATCGCCGCAACAACCTTGCGCCACAGAAAGCTCCAGGTCGGGTTGCCGTGCTGGAGCAGGATCGCGGGGCCGTCCGCGGGTCCCCACTCGAGCACATGCATTCGCTCGGTGCCGGCAGCGTGGGTCGCGGATCGGTAGCCGGGCGGCAGCTGCGCCGCAATCCAGCCCGGAATCTCTACCAATCGTCGCCGTCGATGGCCCGCTTGCGGCCGCCCTTTTTGCGAACGTCGGCACCGCCGCCGTCCTTCTCTTTCTCTTTGTCCTTGCCGCCACGAGGCCGCGTTCCCGCGGGGGGCGCGTTCGCACCGAAGGTCCGCGCCGGAGCGGGACCACCGAAGCTGCGAGGAGGACCGCCGAAGCCGCCGCTCGGAGGACCACCCGGAGGCCGATAGCCGCCACCGCTCGGAGGACCACCGGGTCCGCCGCCGTAGCCACCCCCTGGAGGACGAGGCGTGTAAGGACGCGGCGGCCCGCCTGGACCACCGGGACCGCGAGCGTCGCGCTCGCGTGCCTCGTTGATCCGCAGCTGACGACCGTCGACCTCGTGCCCATCGAGCTCCGCGAGCGCGGCCTGCGCGCCTTCCGGCGTGGCCATCTCGACGAAGGCAAAGCCGCGGGAACGGCCGGTCTCGCGATCCATGATGATGGATACGCTGGTCACCTCTCGGCCGTTCGCCCCGAAAGCTTCTCGGAGAGAGGCCTCGTTGGTGTTGTAATTCAGGTTGCCCACGTAGAGCTTCGTTCCCACGGACGGTCTCCTAGC
>JACCQV010001023.1 GCA_013813945.1 Deltaproteobacteria bacterium
GAAACCGCAACCGGAGGGAAGCCGGTGACCCGCGCCCTGCCGATCGGGGCGGCCTCTCTCAGCGTGCGATCACCGCACAGCGATTACGGCTCGTGGTTCGGCGTGCCGTCCTCTGCGGCGCGAACGCCGGCGGTCACGCGAGCGAGCACTGCCTCGTCCGCGACCTCGCGCATCAATGCGCGCACATAGTCGGGTAGCCCGCCGCGGGATCCGGGTGATCGCGACGCAGTCGCTCCGTGATCCGGTCGATGTAGTCCTGCTCTGACGGTTCGGTGCTCACGGGGCCTCCCGGACGAAATACATGGCGACCAGCGACTGGTCGGCGTCCCACGGAGCAGCGAGCTCGCTGCGCGACAGCGCGTACGTGCCGGGACCGAGGTCGACGATCAGGCCACCGTTCTCGCCGTACCCATCGCCGAACTCCAGCGCACCACCGCTCGGAACGGTGGCGGCGAGGTCACGCGCGGCGCCAACCTTCTTGAGCCACATGTAGACGGCTGCGAGCTTGCCCGAAGGCAGCTCGAGCTGACCGACCTCACTGGCAGGGCCGGGTCCGCTGAGGACCGCGGCGAAGAGAGCGTCGATCTCGGCGGCGTGGTCACCGTGATTCGCGGGATCGACCCACCACGTGCGTGGTGGCGCGACGAGCGCGAGCGTCCTGGCATCGATCCGGTAGGCCTCGAGGTGACCGGAAGCCCCCTCGAGCTCGAACGCGTAGCCGCCGCTGGCGCCGACGTCGATGGAGGTCACCTCTTCTCCCTTGCTCAGCCCCCGCATGATCTCTGCCGGATGTCCGCTGAACTGCGCCTTGGTCGCTGCGGGTTTGGTCGGAACCCAGTCAGTGGCACTTCGCGCATCGAAGATAGCGATCGTCAGCGAGGCGTTCAGGGAGGCAATGGATCCGAGCGGCGGGTGGGAGGTCACGGCTCCAGTTCGTAGCACTTGCAGGATCGCACATACGAGCGCATGCGCCCTTCTCCACGGCCAAGGTCGCGCCAATCCCGTGAGATTGCTCGGACGCGCGTTGGGCTCCTTCGTGCAGGTTGCGCGACCGGGCTTCTTGAGGGTGCCCGGAATCATGACGATCGCAAAAACGACTCAGCGAGCGATGCTCGCACTCTTCCTCGGCACTGCACTGGTTGGCGCCTGCGGCGGCAGCGCGCTGCCTCCTACCGCGAACATGGAATCTTCCGCGGCCTCGATCCGCGGAGCCGAGCAAGCGGGTGCCGAGAACGTTCCGAAGGCCGCGCTGCATCTGCAGCTGGCCACCGAGCAGTCAGCTCGCGCCAAGGAGCTGATCGCGACCGGCGACAAGGACAACATGCGGGCCGCCCAGCGGCTCCTGATGCGGGCTGCCGCGGATGGCGATCTCGCGATCGCTCTCGCGGACAGCGACACGGATCGCCTCGCGGCCGAGAAGGCCGTCGAAGAGATCCGTACCTACGAACAGCAGACCCAGTAGCCAGGAGCCCTGATGACCAAACGAAATATGATTGCCAGCGTGCTCGTCACGCTCGGTCTCGCC
Source organism: Deltaproteobacteria bacterium (assembly GCA_013813945.1). Classification (GTDB taxonomy): domain Bacteria; phylum Myxococcota_A; class Polyangia; order Haliangiales; family Haliangiaceae; genus JABFXX01. The sequence continues at coordinate 1,526 of JACCQV010001023.1, forward strand.
GCCTGCGCCAAAACCGCTTCCCCCGAGCTCGTCGATGCACGTGCCGCGTACGCGCGGGCTAGCACGGGCCCGGCCCAGCAGAACGTTCCAGCCGAGGTCCAGAAGGCCAAGGTCTCGCTCGAGAAGGCCGAGCTCGCGTTCAACCAGAACTCACCCGACCAGCGCGACTACGCGTACGTGGCCGAGCGTAAATCGCAGCTCGCCGAGGCGCTCTCGATGCGCGCCGAGCATGCGGCCGCCCGCGCCAAGGCGGAGGCCCAGCTGGCGAAGGACAAGGACGCCAACCACAACAGGACCAAGGACGAGCTCGACCGCACGAGGACCAACTTGACGGCCGCCGAGCAGATCGCCGCCGACGAGAAGCGGCGCGCCGCCGAGTCCGATAGCAAGGCAGCCGCATCCGCGACGCTCGCGGCTGACGCTGCAGCGAAGGCCGCGGAGGCTGACAAGCGCGCAGCCGAAGCGGATCTCAAGCTCAAGGCGATGCAGATCGAGCTCGCGAAGTGGGCCGCGGTCAAGGAAGAGCCGCGCGGCGTGGTGATCACGCTGTCGGGTAGCGTGCTGTTCGCATCCGACAAGGCGGCGCTTCTACCTGCGGCGAGAAACCGCCTCGGGCAGGTCACCGCGGCGTTGCTCGAGACCAAGGATCGCCGGCTCGACGTCCAGGGGTTCACCGACTCGCAGGGCAAGGATGCATACAACGTCGACCTGTCGCAGCGCCGCGCAGATGCCGTTCGTACGTACCTCGTCGCGGGAGGTTATCCGCCGGATCTGATCGTGGCGAGCGGTATGGGCAAAGCATCGCCAGTCGCGGAGAACACGACCGCGGAAGGACGCGCGAACAACCGCCGCGTCGAGATCATCATCGCGCCCAAGAAGATCTGATCGCGTGACCCGCGACGACTAGCGAAAGTCCAGCGGGTTGTACGGCGTGCCGGAGCCGGCCGCCGAACCGGCTGAAGGCGAGGCGCCCGAACCGGCTGCAGGCGAGGCGCCCGAGCCCGAGCCGGAGCCGGAGCGAGGAACGGGCTTCGCCGTCGAGCTCGTCGGCGGCGGCCTGCGCACGACGCCTGGGCGAACCGGGGTGACGCGCGGCGGCGCCGCCGGGGTCTCGACCGTCGGTGACGGCGCGCTTGCATCGGGCGTGCTGGCGACGTTCGCGTCGACGGGCACCACGGCTGGGACGATCGCTGGCGGCGGCTCGACCGCTGCGCTCTGCGCCGGGCCCCGCGTCACTACGAATGCGATGACGCCGATGGCGGCGAGTGCAGCCGCGCCGATGAACAGACCGCCCCGCCAGGGTCGGCTCGGCGTGACGGACTCTCCGCTGCTGTTCCCGAGCGTGGTGTTGACCGGCAGTGTCGCGATCGGAGGCAGTGACGCCACCGTGTCGACATGGCCGCGATCACGCTGCACGGCCGGAACCGCGGGGGCCGACGGGGACCGCAGCGGCGCGATCGTCTCGATCGAGAGATTGTCGAGCGTGATCAGCCCGCCTGCACGGACGAGCTCCGTCATCGATTGAAAGCGCTGCTCGGGGTCCTTCTCGAGACAGCGCAGGACGAGCTCATCGATCTCCGGAGGCAGTGTCGCGACGAACGAGCTCGGCGCGGGTGGAAGCTGCGTGAGGTGACTCGCGATCATGTCGCCGGTCGTCGGTGCAATGAACGGCGGCCGACCGCACAGCATCACGAACAGCACGCATCCCAGCGCGTAGACGTCGGTGCGGTGATCGATGCCGCCGGCGCCGCGGCACTGCTCGGGTGACATGAATGCAGGCGTCCCCATGATGACGCCCGTCTGGGTATGCGAGAAGCCGGGGTCGGTCTGGTCGACGAGCTTCGCGATGCCGAAGTCGAGGATCTTGATCCGCTCGCCGCCGATCACGGCGGCATCGGGAACGAGGAAGATATTATCCGGCTTGAGATCGCGGTGAACGATGCCGCGTGCGTGTGCCGCTGCCATGGCGATCGCGCACTGCTGAAGAAGGCGCACGGCCTCGACCGGCGGCATCACGTGGAGGCGTTCCATGCGACCGGCGAGCGTCTCGCCCGCGAGGTGCTCCATCACGAGGTACGCGCGCTGCTCGTGCCAGCCGAAGTCGAGCACGCGAACGATCCCCGGATCCTGGATCCGCGATGCCGACCGCGCCTCGTCGAAGAACCGCTGGACGATCTTCGGGTGCACGGACATGTCCGGAAGCAACACCTTGATCGCTGCCCGGCTTCCGAGCAGCTGGTGCTCGGCGAGCCAGACCGAGCCCATGCCGCCGGCGCCGAGCCGCGACAGGATCCGGTAGCTGCCGAGCACGTCGCCGATCATCCCCGCACGGTATCCTCAGTAGAAGAAGTAGTCGACTCCGAGCGTCCCGAGGCCGACGATATCATCTGTAGTGGCCACCAGCTGGAGATGAAGACCGACGTCCACAGACCGACCCAGTCGCAACGTGGGACTCAGGCGCGCCGATCCCGATGGGTCGCGACTGTTGCCCGCGTAGTTGTCGTCGACGAAGTTGAGGCCGAGCCCGACGCCGGCGGCGAGGACGAAGCTCGGCCCGATCGGTGAGACGTACTCGACGGCGATGCCGACCGCGTAGATCTTGACCTCGTGCGAGGGGTCCTCGAGCGAGAGGTCCGAATAGAACATGCTCGGAACCGCGCGGATCGTTGCCCGCCCCACCGGGGCAAGGTGAAGCAGCACGCGGCCTCCGAAGCTCACGTCGCTGTCGCTGGAGAAGCCAATCCCCGCGCCGATACCGATGCGATGTGAGGTGACCGGGGGCGGCCCCGAGACGGCGGCGACCGCCGCTGGGGGAGCCGGCGCATTGGGGTCGGCCACGAGGGCGGGAATGTCGAGCGTGGCGCGCTGCCCGACCGCGACATCCAGCGACTGCTTCCACGCAACGAACCCGGGCGCAGACACCTCGATCTCGTAGTGCCCCGGATCGCTCGGCACCTCGAGGCCGAGCTCCGCATCCGGCACCTCGCGATCGTTGCGGCGCACGACGAGCCCGGCGGGACGACCGGTGGACGGGATCTTCATCGTCACGTAGGCGAGCTTCGGCGCGAGTGCCGCCGCGCGCTGATCCGCCAGGCTCGACCGCCCGTCGCCGAGTCGCGTCGCGAGCGCACGCGCGTCGACGAACGCGCCCCACGCCGTCGCGAACCGGCCACGCTGCTCCTCACAATCACCAAGGTTGAGCAGCGTCCCGACACGAGCTTCGAGCTCCTGGCTTCGCCGGAACGCCTCGCACGCCTCCGCGATCTTGCCTTGCGCGAGCAGCGCCTTGCCATCCTGAAACACTTTCTCCGCCGCCGGATTGGCGTGCGCCAGCCCGGTGAGCGCGACGAGGATCAGGACGGTTCGCATCCGCACGGCGACAGCCTAACACCTGCCCCCGTCCAGCCGTAGACTCGGACCATGTCGGCATCGCTGCGCCTGGGCGTGATCGGTCACGTCGAGCACGTCACGCTCGGCCGCGTCGCCGCGTTGCCGCTGCCCGGAGACATCGTCCACCTCGATCAGCCCCGCGTCCTCGCCGGCGGAGGCGGAGGGATCGCGTTCTTCCAGCTCGCCCGCAGCGGGGCTGACGTCCACTTCTTCACCGCGCTCGGCGATGACGACGGAGCACGCGTGGTCGAGGCTGCGATCACGGCGACGGGTGCCTCCCTGCACGCGATCCGCCGCACGGCACCGCAGACCCGCGACGTCGTGATGATCGATCCGGCGGGCGAGCGTACGATCGTCGTGGTCGGCGAGCCGCTGCATCCGCGAGCCGACGATCCATTGCCGTGGGATTTCCTGCACAGCCTCGACGCCGTGTACTTCACTGCACAGGATCCCGCGCTACTGACCCTCGCGCGTCATGCGCGCGTACTCGTGGTGCCGGCCCGTCGCCGGCAATGCATCCAGGCCGCACGCATTCCGATCGATGCAATCGTCGGAAGCCGGGTCGACCCACGCGAAGTGAGCACGCTCGCGGATTACGCGATCCACCCGGCTGCGCTGGTGATGACGGACGGACCTCGCGGCGGAGTCGTCGAGACGCGCGACGGGCTGACACCGTTCCTGAGCCCACCGGTCGCGAGCGCTCTGGGAACCTACGGCGCAGGAGACAGCTTCGCCGGCGCCCTCACCTACTACCTCGCTGCAGGTCTCGATCCCGTCCGGGCTGCAGGTCAGGCGGCACATCACGGCGCCGCGGTGGTCGCGAGCGTCGATCCGCTCGCGGCACAGCTGCCACTGCCGCACGACGGTTGAAGCTCAGAGATCGCCGAACCGGAGCACGGTCTTGACGTCGTCGGGCCGGTGTTCGAGCGCGGTCGCCCAGTCTGCCAGCGGTACGCGACGCGTGATCAGCCGATCCAGCCAGCGCGGATCGGCGCGCCGGAGCGCGAGCGCACCTTGGTCGTAGTGGGCGCGATTCGCGTTGACCGAACCGAACACGACGTTGTTCTCGAGAACGAGCTCGCGGTTCAGCGCGCCGGTGTCGACGGGCATCTTCTTGCCGGGCGCCGACACCCCGGTGAGGCAAACGATGCCGTTCGGCCGCGCAGCGTGCAGGGCCTCGACGATCAAGGCCGGAGCACCGGTGCACTCCAGGATGATGTCCGCGCTGCCGGCCTCCTCCACGGAGCCCGAGTGATATGTCGCGCCCAGATCCCTGACGATTCCCGGCTTGGGGCCCTCGGTGTGGCGATCGAGCACGTGCACCTCCAACCCACGCTGGACTCCGAGCAGCGCCGCGAGCAGACCGATCGGTCCCGCGCCGATCACGAGCACACGGCTCGGAGCCCAGAAGGCGCGACGCCCGATCCGGTCGATCTGATCCCACGCTTTCGCAACGACGCTGGCTGGCTCGATCAGCACGCCACGCTCCGCCAGGTCTGGATCGACCTTCACCACGAATCCTGCGTCGAGGCGGTAGCGCTCAGCAGCGAAGCCATCGAGCCCCTTGATGCCGTGCTCGAGGTAGCGGCCGTTCGCGCACATATCCCATTCGCCATGCGCGCAGCTGGCGCACGGCACCGGATCGGGATGACGAACGATGCCGGCCACCCAGTCGCCGATCGCCAGATCTCTGCCCGCGGGCACCTCGAGCACGCGACCGAGTGATTCGTGGCCCAGGATCAGACGATCGCCGCCGGGTGGTGCAGCACCATGGAGGCCGTCGATGATCTCGCGATCGGTCCCACAGATGCCGACGCTGTGCGCCGCGATCAAGATCTCCCCGCGCGCGGGATCTGGTTCCGCCACTTCGTCGAGGCGTGCCGAGCCTTTCGTGCCTGGTGCCACGGTCAACGCGAGCATGGGCGTCCTCAGCCTTTTTGCCGCTCGTCCGCAGGGGTGAGCTGGCTGCGCGTCAGGTTGAACGCGGTGTTGACCAGACCGACGTGCGAGAAGGCCTGGGGGAAGTTGCCGAGCAGGCGCCGCGCGACCGGGTCGTACTCCTCCGCGAGGAGACCGACATCGTTGCGCAGCGAGAGCAGACGTTCGAACAGGGCGCGCGCTTCCGCTTCGCGTCCCATGAGAGCGTAGTTATCGGCGAGCCAGAAGCTGCACGCGAGGAAGGCGCCCTCGCCGGGTGGCAGGCCGTCATCTGTCTGCTCGGTGCGATAGCGCATGACCAGACCTTCATGAAGGAGCTCACGCTCGATCGCGCGGACGGTGCCGACCATCCGCGGATCGGTCGCGGGGAGAAACCCGACGAGCGACGCCAGCAACAAGCTCGCATCGAGCGCGGGCGAGCCGTATGCCTGCGTGAACGCGTTCTTGCTCGTATCGAACCCCTTGGTGCAGACCTCCTGGTGGATCGTGTCGCGAAGCGTGCGCCACCGTTCGAGCGGTCCCGCGAGCTGGAAGCGCTCGATCGACTTCACGGCGCGATCGAATGCAACCCACGTCATGATCTTCGAGTGCGTGAAGTGCTGGCGTGGACCGCGGACCTCCCAGATGCCTTCGTCGGGTTTGTCCCAGGCTCCCTCGAGGAAGTTGACGAGCGCGGCTTGCAGTGCCCACGACGACGGGTCTGGGTCGATGCCGACCTTGCGTGCCTGGAACAGCGCGTCGGTCAGCTCTCCGAAGACGTCGAGCTGCAGCTGATCGGCCGCGGCGTTGCCGACGCGCACCGGTCGCGAGCCCGCGTAGCCAGGCAGCCAGTCGAGCTCCGCCTCGGGCAAGCGACGCTCGCCCGCGATGCCGTACATGATCTGCAGCTGCGAGG
>JACCQV010001026.1 GCA_013813945.1 Deltaproteobacteria bacterium
GCTCGAGCGCTACGCGGTGATGGACGACGTCACATTCGAGCCGATCGTCGGTCCCGCGCACCAGATCTGGGAGAATCCGGTAGAGGCATGGCGGGCGCCGATCCTCGAGGGTCTGAATGATCACTCGCGCGACGATCGCGAGCCGCAGGTCGAGCACATGCGAATCCGCGCCGGGTTCCTGCGCTACGGCGTCGATGTCGGCGAGGAGAACTTCCCGTTCGAGACGCCGCTGACGCAGTTCCTCGACTACGGCAAGGGCTGCTACGTCGGCCAGGAACCCGTCTTCCGCGTCCATGCGCAGGGCAACTCGGCCAAGACGCTGCGCGGGCTCGTGGTCGACGGCCAGGCGCCCCTCGCGCACGGTGTCCAGATCAAGCACCCTGCGAAGGAGAACGCCGGGTTCGTGACCTCATCGGTGATCGACGGAGACACGACTCTCGCGATGGGCTACCTGCACCGGACCTGCTGGACGCCCGGAGAGAACGTCGAGATCGACGGTCGTCGTGCGGTCGTCCACGAGCTGCCATGGTAGGGCGCTTCGGCGCGGCGCTCGCGATTCTCCTCGGAGGGTGCAGCCTCGTCACTGATAGCTTCCTCACCAACGACTTCTCCGGCGATCCGTATCCGATCCAGGCCGAGCTCCAGAGCGGCGCGGTCGTCCTCGGGCTTCGCCAGGCCGGCGTGCCGGATCGCACCACGGTGCTCGATCTGCTCTCGCCCATCACACTCGTCGACCCCGGACCCGGCATCGCACCGTCGGTATCGAACGCGGATCTTCTTCTCCTCGGTCAGAACGGCGCAGGCGGCCCGATCGATCTACCGCGCGCTTCGCTCGACGATGTGCAGATGCTCGCGCTGCATCCGTGTAACGAGGACGGCTGCAGTGTCGGGACCCCCGCAGCACCGCGACCCTACGACGCGATCCTCGGCGCGGATGCGCTTGCGGGCGATGCGATACGGCTGCGCCTCGGCGACGAGCAGGTGTTCGTCCTCGCCGACATCGGTGGAGACGAGGCGCATCGGACGCGCGCGTGCGACGGCGTGTTCCCGTCGCCGTATCGTGGCGGCGGGACGCTGCTCATCGCGGGCACCGAGCTGCCGTTCATGGGGCGCCGCGTCGCGTTGCAAACATGCCTCGGCGCGAATCCCGATCCGGTGCTGCCGCAGAGCCGACGTGGATCCGATGCGCTGCTCGTGCTGTCGACCAGCATCGGCATCACGATCCTCGGCGAGTCCGCGTATCTCCGGTACCTCGAGGCACAGCCGACCGCGCCGGCGCTCGAGAGCTTGCCGATGGACACTGCGTATCTGCCGTCTGGACCGATCGAAGGCCGGCTCGGATCGATCGCGAACCTGGCGCTCGTGGCGAGCTCGAGCTCGAGCCCGCGTGCACCCTGCCGCCAGGTCTATGGCAGCCACCTGATGATCGCACGCGACTGCGTCGCCGAGGACGACTGCCCATGCGAGGACCGCAGCACCTTCTGTGGCGTACCCGCGATCGTCGAGCTCGAGCCGCCCGGCGGTCACGCCGTCCTGATCGTTCCGGACTCGAATCCCACGCTGCAAGCGTTGCGCACCGAGCTGCGGCCCGACCAGGCCGAGGTCGATGGCATCCTCGGTACGAACGCGCTGCTGAGCTCCGAGATCGATGTCGATTATCCGCACAACCGCCTGCTCGCGCGGTGCACGGCGGATGGCTGCAGGACGCGGCCGTCGGTCACCGAGGCGCGCGAGCGGACCCAGGCACAGAACTGTCTGGGCCCGTCGCCGGTCGGTCCGATCTTCTGACGAGCATCACGCGGTCAGCGACGCACCCCATGCGCTGGGTTCCGCGTACCTGAGTGAGCTCGGCTCACCGTCGATGATCCGCACGTCCGGATAGAGATCGAGCAGGACGCGCTCGAGATCGCGATTTCGCGCATACACACCATCGAGCACGACGATCGTGGCGGCATCCCCCGCTGCCTCGAGCCGCGTGATCAGATCGAGTGGCGTCGAGACGACCGCGATCAGCTCCCGAGAACCGCGCTCCGAGGCCGCACGAACATCGTCCGTGATGATGACGATTCGTGGCTGAGCCCAGGAACCACTCCCACCCGGCCAGTACAGAGGCATATCCACAAGCTTCATGTTGTCACTCCCCGAGTCGTGATGCGTGCAACGCTGAAGCCACGCCACGTGCCACGTTCACCTCGTAACGCGCCAGACAGAGTGCCGTCGCGGATCCCATGCCCATTACAGTTGACGCACGAACCGATCAGAATCCGCCTCGTGCTGTGACGCTCGGCGAGCGCTCGCTCACCATTCTCATTCTTCGAGCGTCGTGACTCCCGCGAGTACGTCACCGGGTTTTCCTGTCGCGACGATCCGTCCGCGTTCGATGCGAACGATCTGATCTGCGAGCTGCCGAGCTTCTGCGATCGAATGCGTGACATGAACGAGCGGCACTCCGAGCTCGGGCACCAGTTCGCGCACGAGTGTCGTGAGTTGCGCTCGAAGATCGCGATCGAGTGCCGAGAATGGTTCGTCGAGGAGTAGCAAGCGCGGTTGCCTCGCGAGCGCTCGCGCGAGTGCGACACGCTGCGCCTCGCCTCCGGAGAATGTTCGCGGCCGGCGACTGGCGAGGTGACCGACTCCGACGCGCTCGAGCAATGCTCTGGCTTTGTCGGCTCGCTCCGGACGAGGAAGCTCGTGCATGCCGTATTCGACGTTCTTCTGCGCGGTCATGTGAGGAAACAACGCGAGCCCCTGGAACACATAGGACAGCCGCCGCAGGTGGACCGGAACGTTGATCGCCTTCTCTCGATCGAACCACACGGTGGTTCCGAGCGCGACGCGGCCGCGCTCGGGCAGCGTCAGTCCGGCGAGCACGCCGAGGATCGTGCTCTTGCCCGAGCCCGAGGGTCCCATCACGCACGTGATGCCCGGCGGGCACTGCAGCACGACGTCGAGGGTGAACTCGCCGCGCGCGAGCTGAATCGTCGCCGTGAGGTCAGGCACGGTCGTTGAGTCTCCGGAGGAAGCGATTCGCGAGATAGAGCATCAGCACGCCGACGACCGTGGTGACGATCGCCATGTTGCGTGCGCCCTCCTCGTCACCACTGTAGAGCGCGTTCATCACGTGGATCGACGCGGTCTCCGTGCCGCGGATCAGCTGGCCGGCGACCATCTGCGTGATGCCGTAGTCACCGAGCGCGCGCGCGAACGCGAGCATGGCACCCGCCATGATGCCGGGTGCGGCAAGCGGCAGGATCACCGTGAACAGCACGCGCCGGGGGTTGGCGCCGAGCGTGCGCGCGGCCGACACGAGGTTGCGATCGACGGCCTCGAGTCCGACCCGCGCGGAGCGCACGACGAGCGGCAGCGAGCCGACCGCGGCGGCGATCACCGCACCGGTGAACGAGAACACGATCGTCGTGCCCGTCAAGCTCTCCCATGCCCGTCCGATCGCACTCTCGGTGCCGAGGGCGACGAGCAGGTAGTAGCCGAGCACCGTGGGCGGCAACACGAGTGGCGCGCTCACCAGCGCGTCGAAGAAGTCGCGCGCAGGCAACCGCTTCCAGTCGAGCAGCACAGCGAGCGCGGTCCCGACGACCAGCGAGAGCACCATCGACAGCGCCGCCACCTCGAGCGACAGAACCAGAGACGCCCAGTTCATCGCGACACGAGCCTATTCGGGAAGCCGGACCACGAACACCGCGCCGAGCTCTCCACGTTGCTCGACATGAATCGTGCCACCGTGTGCCTCCGCCGCGAGCTTGCAGAAGTAGAGGCCGAGCCCCCGGTTCGCGCGCGCCGACGCACGTCGCGCCTCGACCTGGAAGTAGCGGCCGAAGATCCGCGCGCGCTCGCTCTCGGGAACGGGCGGGCCGTTGTTGCCGATCGCGACCTCCACCCCGTTCGCGTCACGACGCACGGCGACTGCGACCCGGCCCGCACGCGGTGCGTACCGTGCGGAGTTGTCGATCAGGTTCTCCACGATGCGCGCGAACAGATCGCGATCCAGCCGAACGATCATATCCGGATCGACATCGACATCGACGCGCAGGTCGCGCACCTCGAACTGCGCACGGTTCCCGTCGCGGGCATGCTCGATGAGCTCGATGATCCGGACCGGCGCCATCGCGGCCTTGAGGATGCCGTCTTCGAGCTCGTCGACGTCGAGGATGGTCGCGACCAGGCCGAGCGCCTTGTTGACCAGCGTCTCCGCATCGTCGAGGTAGCTGAACGCGGCCGTGCGTCCCTTGTCGATCGGGTTCTCGGTGAGCTCTTCACGCAGCAGCCCGAGGTAGCCGTGGATCGCCGCCAGCGGGCTGCGCAGATCGTGGACGACGAGCGCCGCGAGGACGCGCTTCTTCTCGCGCAGCTCGCGTGCAGCGTCGGTCTCGTTCAGTTCGCCGGTGACTCCGGGTCGCGCAGCAGTCATCAGCCCTTCACCGCGTTGCGGCCCCCCTCTTTGGCCGCAAACAGGTGCGTGTCTGCCTGCTTGATGAACTCGAGAGCGTCCTCGATCTCGCCGCGGAGGCTCGCGACGCCGATCGAGACGGTCACGGGGATCAGCGCGTCTTCGAACTTGAACTCCGCGATCTCGACGAGCTTGCGGATCTTCTCGGCGAACTGCATCGCGTTGTAGTGATCGATCTCGGGCAGAACGATCGCGAACTCCTCACCGCCATAGCGCGCGAGGACGTCCTCCCGCCGGATTCGCGTCTTGATCACCGATGCCAGGTGCTTGAGGACGTGATCGCCGGCGAGGTGCCCGAAGCTGTCGTTGACGCCCTTGAACCGGTCGATGTCGAACATGATCAACGACAGGTCGCGCCGGTAGCGCAGCGCGCGGCCGATCTCGCGCTCGAGGGTCTCGACGAAGTAGCGCCGGTTGAACACCTGCGTGAGCCCATCGACCGTGGTG
>JACCQV010001039.1 GCA_013813945.1 Deltaproteobacteria bacterium
AACCAACCCCGTCCTCACCAAGTCGTACAAGCGCGCGGGCACGAACACTCGGCAGCTCGTCCATCGCTGGGCGAACGAGGTCGTGAAGTACTACACGGGCGAGGCCGGCTTCTTCGGATCGAAGATCGCGTTCACCGTGAAGGGTAAGAAGGCCAGCGCGATCTACGCGATGGACTTCGACGGCCACGGCGCCTACTCGGTCTCGAACAACAGCTCGACAAACATCCTTCCCTCGTACTCGCCGTCCGGCGGCCAGATCGCCTACACGAGCTTCATGCGCAACAACCCCGACCTCTACGTCGGGGCAGCGGGCGGCGGGCGCCCGAAGAAGATCTCCGGCTACCAGGGCATGAACACCGGTGCGACGTGGTCGCCCGATGGCAGCAAGCTCGCGCTGACGCTGTCGAAGGATGGCAACCCCGACATCTACGTGATCAATGCGACCGACGGCAAAGTGCTGCGTCGGATCACCAACGACAAGGGTATCGATACCTCACCGTCGTGGTCACCCGACGGCGGCTCGATCGCGTTCGTCTCGGATCGCAACGGCGGCCCGCAGATCTTCGTGGTCTCCGCAGCAGGCGGCGCCGCCCGCCAGGTCTCGTTCAACGGGAACTACAACACCACGCCGACGTGGTCGCCGCGTGCTGGCAAGAAGATCATCGCGTACACGACCCGCGATGGTGGTCGCTACGACATCGTCACGCTCGACCTCGATACCAAGGCGATGGTTCGCGTCACCCAGGGCGAAGGCAACAACGAGGAGCCGTCGTTCTCGCCGAACGGCCGCGCCATCGCATTCGCGCGCACGGGTCAGGGAGTGTTCATCGCGAGCGCCGACGGCACGGGCAAGGCGCTCAAGGTGTGGAGCGGCTCGGCGACCGGCGTCGACTGGGGCCCGGCTCCGAAGGACTAGCTGAGCTTGTCGCGGGTCGCGGCGTAGGCGACCAGTGCATCTGCGGTGACGACGCCGACCGGCGAGCCATGGTCGACCACCAGCGCCACCGAGTCGGGCGTTGCCTGGAGGCGCGCCAGGACCTCTTCGAGAGCATCGGAGGGCGCGACGGTGACGACATGGCGCGATGCGGCGCTCGCAACCAGTGCGTCAGGACCGGATGACTGAAGCGCGCTGGTGACGGAGTCCCGCGTCACGACCCCGACCGCAACCCCGTGGTCCATCACGGGCACCTGGACGGTCCGACCCGCGATGAACAGCTGAGCCACCTCATCGAGGTGCTGCTCGGGACTGACACTGTCGACGCGAGAGAGCATCGCGGCGCTGACCGGAACACTCGCAAGCGCGGGGTACTTGAGGCGTCTGGCAATGCCGCCGAACAGCACCATGGCCCGTTCTGCGATTGCTCCGAACCTCCATGACCAACGACGACGGATCCCGCCGGCGGCTACTTCTTTCCGGTCCATAGCCTGATCTCGTGCAGTGGATGTGCCACTGCAGCCGCGCGGCGCCGCACACCCGCACGCCTGATCGCCCTGGGGACGCGAACTGGGTCGTCGAGCAGCCGTGATCCTATGGACCGTTCACGGGAATCCGTCGCCGTGCGCCGTGTCTCCTGCGCTCGAATAGGCTCCGAGGGGCCGCGGACCGACTCGAGGTCTCGATGGCTTGCTTCGTGCTCATCGATCGCTCATGCCCGCTCCGTTCCCCCACCGTTACAGTGCCTCGATCAGCCGGACGTTCGCGTCGCGTGCGCGGATCGAGGCGCCGCCGCGCGTGTCACTCCACGGCGGTCCATCCTCCGAGTCCGACGGAGACGTCAGCTCCTGGTCGCCCGAGCACCTCATGCTGTCCTCGCTGGGGCTGTGCATGCTGACCACGTTCGAAGCCTTCGCAGCTCGCGACGGCATCGAGGTCGTCACCTGGAACGCGACCGCCAATGGCGCGGTCGAGCGCACGCCCGAGGGTCTCCAGTTCACGTCCATCGTCCTGGGTCTCGACATGGAGATCCGCGGCGACATCGAGAACATCGAGAAGACGCTCGAGGATGCGAAGCTGTACTGCCTCGTCCTCAACTCGCTGCGCGTGCCGGTGGTCATCGAGACCACGATTCGCACCCCTGCCCACTCCGATCGTCTAGAAGACCAGCGCATCGCTGGCTAGCGAACACCCATCGCGGCCTTGCACATCTTCGTGTAGACGTCGCGAAACAGATTTCGCGGATCGGTGATCGCCTTCACCGCGTCGTAGTTGGGCTTGTTCCAGATCGTCCAGAACTCCGCCTCCGGATAGTAGTTGTGCGAGATCAGCGTCTTGATCCCGCCGATGTCGCGGAGCTTCTCCTCGATCATGCGGGCCGCGTTGCGGTCGTCGCGCTGACGCATCCCATAGATCGCGAGATCGAGGAACATCTCGTCGTCCTTCATCCGCGTGTAGAAGTCGGGCGCGAGCCACTCGTAATCATGGACGCGGCGATACGGCACGCACCACAGCGGGTAGAAGCCGAACTCGTGCTCCCACCAGGTCAGAAACTCGGCGGCCTTCGAGACCGGGACGAACACGTCGACCGTGATCGTCGGGCGCTCCTTCGGCAACAACCAGTGCAGCTTCCGCGCGAGACCGAGCCACTGCGTCGACGCCAGGAACTTGCCGAACACCAGGCGGCCGAGGAACGAGTGCGGCCGAACATTCGTGACTCCGCGGTCGTAGCGGAAGAAGTAGTCGGGCGTGGTGAGGAAGTCCTCGGTCCGCGTCGCGGTACTCTGGTAGTAGACCTTGAGCCACGAGTAGTCGCTCGTGTACGGCGCCCGGTCGACGAACCAACCGAGGGACAGCACGTACTTCGTCGGCGAGTGGATGATGCCGTCCATGAAGTCGACATCGCGCGTCTCGGCATGCCGCGCGATCGATGCCTGATAGGCAGCGAGCGTGGTGTGCGTCTCGTACGCCAGCTTGACGAATGGCTTCGCAGGAACGAGCCGGAAGGTCAGCTTGGTGAGGATGCCCAGCGTGCCGAAGGCACCGTGCACCATCTGGAACACGAGGCTGTGCTCGTTGTCCGGCGTGCAGGTGAGCACGTCCCCCGCAGCCGTGATCACGTCGTACTCGAGGCAGGTGTCGTGGAAGCCGCCGTGCACGAATGACATGGACTCGATCGAGCAGCCTGCGACGGCCCCCCCGATCGTGATGGTCTTGAGCTCGGGCACGACGATCGGCACGAGGCCGTGCTTCATCGTCGCGGCGACCAGATCGACGAACGTCACCCCGGACTCCGCGACGCAGATCCGGCGCACCGGATCGATCTCGAGCACGGCCGTCAGATCGCTGATGTCGATCTTGTCGTCGGAGTGGCGGAGGTCGCCCGCCTTCGGCACCTGGTGCGAGACCGATGCCTTGCGCAATGACACCGGGCGGTCACCGCGGTGGGCGCGGAGCTGGCGGACGATGCGCTCGACCTTGGCGGAGTGGCGGTCGGGCGTGGTCACGGCGCGAGTGGTATCGCGCTTCGCCTCGCCGTGGCCACCAGCGGCTCCGCCGTATCGCCGAAGGGGTCAGGCCCCTTTCTCAACTTGCGTCCGGTGTGCGGACGGATTGCAGGAGGGGTCAGGCCCCTTTCTCAACCAGCCCGCTTGAGGCCCCTTTCTCAACTGGGTGCATGCAGAGCGCAGCGCTCGATCTAGCTCGGGCACCGACGGTCGGATCGGGATCTCCGATTGCTGCGGCAGGCGGCGATGAGGAGAGATCAACCGCGGCGGCGGGGGCGCCGTTTGCGCGGGCCGTTGCTGACGCGGGGGCCGTCGCCACCCGAGCTTGCGCGCGGGGGCCCCGACCGATCGAAGCGTGGGGGCGCCGGCCGCTCGACACGCGGGGCTGCGGCCGGCGGCGGACGACGTAGCTGCTGATCTACTGCCGGTTGCTGCGGCTGCCGATCGAACGGTTGTGGCCACCGCGGGTCGGGTTGCTGCTGGGCACCGCGCCCATCGTAGCCTCGCGGGGCACGCGGATCGTGTCGCTGCTGCGGGCCGACTCCGTTCGGGCCGCGACCCTGCTGCGGGCCGCGCGATTCGTTGCGGTTTTGCGACGACGGACTGCGATCGAATTGCTGCTGCTGCGGGCCGCGCGAATCGTTGCGGTCCTGCGGCGGTGGGCCGCCATTGGATTGCTGCGCGCCGCGCGAATCAGGTCGCCTCTGCGCGGGCGGCCCGCCGTTCGATTGCTGCGGACCGCGGCCGAGTTGCTGCTGTTCACCGCGCGAATCAGGTCGCCCCTGATAGGAACCGCCATTCTGCGGGCCGCGCGAATCATTGCGCGGCTGCTGCGATCCACGCGGATCCGATCGCCCCTGCTGCGGGCCGCGCGAATCGGATCGGCCGCTCGCCTGCGAGGCGTTCTGCGG
>JACCQV010001048.1 GCA_013813945.1 Deltaproteobacteria bacterium
GCTCGGGGCTGGCCTCCGCGGCGGCTACAGGGAGGGCGCGGGCGCCGAGCGCGGGCGTGGGCATCTCCGCCGGGCTGTCGTCGGGGCTGTCGTCCGCCTCGATGTCGGTGAGCTCCGGAATCGCCTCTTCCTCCTCGGCGACCGGCGCCGCGGTCATCGCGACCGCAGCGGGCAGAGCGACGCTCGCGTCGGACTGCGATGGCGAACGCGCGCCCGGCGGGGGCGGCGGCATCGAGTTCGTGGTGCTCCGAGCGCGCTGGTACGCGCCGGTGACCATCGCGGTCCGCCGATGCGGGCCCGAGACCTCCGGCACGACGGCGGCCGGATCGGCCTCGAGCCGCAGCGGCGCAAACACCTCGCGGGAGGCGGGCGGCAGACCACTCCACCGCTTCACCAGCTCGGCCGTCGTCACGAAGATCTCCTCGCGCCGATCCTCGCCGAGCATCCGGCGGAGCACGAGCTCTCCGGGACTGCGGGTGTGCTTCGCGATCCGATGCACCATCGGTGCGACCGCCAGGATCAGCCGCTCCGCCAGCGTGCCGGGATGCGCATGCTCGGCGAGCGGGACGCCATCGATCTGGACCGCGGCCGCGCCGACGCGACGATCGCCGAGCTTGCGCACGGCGGCCTCGAGCTTCTCGGCCAGCGCCTTGAGCGTCGGGCGATGGGCCTCGTCGATGGTGAGCTCGCGCGCGGGCTCGCCGCTGACGTTCTCGATCAGGACCTCGCCGGTCCGGGTCAGCACGAGATCGAAGGCCGGACTGTCGGCGTCGATCGCGGCACGCAGCCGGACCGTGACGTGATTACCGACGACGACCTTGCCGATGACGTAGCGACCGATCTTGAGGGCGACGAGCTTGTCGGACTTGCGAAGCCAGCCACCGACCTCGAGCGCGCCGAGCTCCGCGTTGTCGACGAGCTTGTCGACGCGCAGATCGGGCTGCAGGAGCGACGAGGGTGGGATCTCGATCGCGACCATCGAGTCGACGCCGAACATGGTGCGCTGGCGCATCGCCGCATGAACGGACCCCGTCGCGAACACGACCTCGTGGGTCTTCTCCGACAGCGGCAGATCGTGCGAGCGCAGCAGCTTGTCGAGGACGTCCGCGTTCTTCGCCCGCAGCTGCAACGGCACCTTGTCGATCTCCGCGAGGTCGACGGCGAGTGCGGTGCGGATCTGCTGTGCCTCGCGGTCGACTGCCTCGCGCGCTGCGGCCGCAATCGCCGTGGCACAGCGGCCGATCGCGTTGTCGCTGTGCTCCTTCGCGACCGGCTTGATCATCTCGAGCGTGCGGCGTCCGAGCTCGCCCAGCGCGCCGACGACGATTGCCGCATCACGTTCGCAGCTCTTCTTGCGATCGATGCTCGCTGCGATCACTGCCTCGTTCTCGAGCAGGACGACAGAGGCATCGATCACGTCCTTGAGGAACGCGAGGTAGTTGTAGTCGAGACCCGACTCGGTCGAGTCACCCATCAGGAAGTGCACGGGCGCCACCATACTAGAAGTAGCCCCATCGCGTGGTCCCGCGAATCCCGAGCGTGAACACGGTGACGTCGCCCCCGAAGCTCGCCAGCCGGGCCTCGAATCCATACGATCGCGCACGGCTCGCGAGGATGTCGAGGCCACCACCGACCGCCAGAACGAAATCGAGCCCGCCATCGATCGGCCCACCGCTGGTGGCGACCGCGCCGATGCCACCGAACGCATACGGGACGTACTTGAGGACGTCGAACCGGAACACGACGCCGGCATCTCCGAGCGCCGCAAACGACGTATTCGACTGATCCTTACCGGCGCCGCCGTAGAACATCCCGCCGGCCAGCTCGGTGCGGAGCCCGAGGTCGCTCCCGATCATGTGCTCGTAGGTGACGGCGAGGGCGCCGCCGACGTCCGGCGAGATCGACGGCGGGGCCATGTTGCCGACGGCCTCCCCCGGCACGCTGAACGTCGCCCAGCCGACCCCCACCGAGAGCGCCCGCTCGCTGTCCGCGTGGGCGACCCCACCCAGCAGGGCGACCAGGGCGAGGGCGAACCGCCCGCGAAAGGGGGGCCCTCGCCGCAGGGGAGTTTTCGCCCTTCGCATGCTCGGATTGTAGGCAACTCCGGGCCCCGATCCGGGGTCCAAGGGTGCGAATTGACGCTGCACCGATCGCGGTGCTACATCCGCCCGACCTCCGATGGCCTCCCAGGACGACGAATCAGCTCTCCCCGCCGGGTCCCCCAAGCCCGTGCACATCGGTGGCGAATCGCTCGCCGACCGGATCCTCCCGCACATCAAGAAGATCCTCGTGATGTTCGTGCTGGCCGCGGTCGTGATCTCGGCCTTCCTGGTGTTCCGCTGGCGCAAGCAGGTGGCCCAGGAGCGCGAGACCATGAAGCTCGCCGAGGTCCTGAGCCTCGCACGCCGGCCGGTTGCCAGCGCCGCTGACATGCCGGAGATCCCAGGCGTCACGCCGCCAAAGACGGACCCGACGTTCGCGACGCCGAAGGAGCGCGCCGAGGCCGTTCTCGCCGAGATGGCGAAGCAGGGCGCGGACGGCAATTCGGCGTATCGCGCGGCGATGCTGCTCGACGCCGGAAAGATCGACGACGCGATCGCGGAGTACCGCAAGGGGCAGGCCGCGCTCGGGCTCGATGGCGTGCTCGCCCGCGAAGGCCTCGGCATCGCACTCGAGACCAAGGCCGGCACCGAGAAGGATCCGGCCGCGCGGCAGAAGCTTCTCGAGGAGTCACTCGCCACGTTCGCCGCGATGCAGCCCGACGAGGCCGGCGTTCGCCGCGTCTACGCGCTCTATCACCAGGGCCGCCTCCAGCTCACCCTCGGCAAGCGCGACGAGGCGAAGGCCTTGTTCGAGAAGGCCAAGGAGCTCGGATCGTCGACGGATCTCGCGGAGCTCATCGAGCGCCGGCTCGCAGCGATCTGATGAAGACCCTCCTCGCCCTCCTGCTCGTCGCGCCTCTCGGCCTGGGCTGCGTGCGCGTGCCGCAGCACCGCGCGGACGCCATGCGCGCCGAACCGATCGAGCCGCTCGGCGAGGATCGGCTGTCGCTGCACTGGAAGTTCGTGACGTCTGACCGGCTGCTCGAGGTCGAGCCGCAGGAGTTCGCAGCTGCCACGGTGTACTCGGACACCTTGTTCGTCGGCTCCGCGAACGGATGGTTCCATGCGCTGCGCGCGTCGAACGGTGCGGTGCGCTGGCGCAAGCAGGTCGGCTCCGTCTCGAGCGCTCCGCTCGTCCTCGGGACCACGCTGTACGTCGGCACCAACGACGGCGTGCTGGTCTCCCTCGACGCGCAGACGGGCGTCGAGAAGTGGCGGTATCAGAGCCGCGGACCGATCCAGCAGCCGCCGACCGCGACCGGCAACATGATCGTGTTCTCCAACGAGGCCGACCAGGTGATCGCGGTCGACTCCATCACCGGCAAGTTCAAGTGGCAGTACAAGGGCGAGACCCCCGAGGAGTACACCCTGCGCGGCCACGCCGGCGTCATGGCCGATGGTGAGCTGATCTACACGGGCTTCTCGAACGGGACGCTCGCAGCGATCCGCCGCGACACGGGCTCGATCGCATGGTCGACGTCGCTCAAGGCCGACGCCGATCGATTCATGGATGTCGATGCGACGCCGCTGACTCTCGGCGACACGCTGTACGCATCGTCGTCCTCCGGTGGCGTCTACGCGCTCGACAAGGCGACCGGCCTCGTGAAGTGGCGTGTGCCGTTCTGGGACGCGACGATTCCGAGCACGTCGGGCAACGTCGGTGGGATCGCCTCCGACGGCAAGATTCTCTACGTCAGCGTCGCCGACCTCGGCACGTTCGCGATCGACCTCGGCGGCAACGTGATCTGGCGCGTCGGCGCACGCGGCGGCGGCGAGCCCGCAGTGCCGGTGGTCTTCGGCGACCTCCTCGTCTACTCGCTCGCGAAGGACGGCATGTTCCTCGCGGATCGCCGGACGGGCGCGACGCTCGAATACTTCGATCCGGGTGACGGCGTCTCCGCGCCGCCGACGATCACCTCGGATGGCCGGCTCTACGTGATGTCGAACCGCGGCATCCTGTATGCGTTCGATCTCGACTGACGACTACAGCGGATCGACGAACGGCAGACCGGGCCGCGCGATCAGGTAGCCCTGCAGCAGGTCGCAGCCGAGATCGATCAGGATCTGCTCCTCGGCGGCGGTCTCGACGCCTTCGCCGATCACGGTGATGCCCTGATCGCGACAGAGATCCGTCACGCTCTTGATCAGGCGCTGCTTCATCGGGTGCTGATCGACGTCACGCACGAGCGACATGTCGAGCTTGACGAAGTCGCAGTCGAGCAGCGTGAACGTACCCATGCGCGCGTGGCCGCCTCCGAGATCATCGATCGCGATGCGGTAA
>JACCQV010001058.1 GCA_013813945.1 Deltaproteobacteria bacterium
GCTCGGGGCCGTCGAGCAAGGCGTACTTCCAGAGCTCGCCGAACCCGGCGCGGCGCTCGCGGGCGGGCAGCGTGGCGAGCAGATCGGTCGCGCACGCCACGAGCCGGGGCTGCCAGAAGGCACCGACGAGGTTCTTGCCGGCGGGCAGATCGACCGCCGTCTTGCCGCCGATCGCGGCGTCGGTCATCGCGAGGATCGTCGTCGGGATCTGGACGACCGGGATGCCGCGGTAGAGCGTGGCCGCGACGAACCCGGCGAGATCGCCGACGACCCCGCCGCCGAGTGCGACGATCGCCGAGCCGCGATCGAGCCCGCGATCGACGAGCTCGGTCGCGAGGCGCTCGTAGGTCGCGAAGGACTTGCTGGCCTCGCCCGGCTCGACCGCGATCGTCTCGACATCACCCCAGCCGGCGAGCGCGGCGACCACCGCCGGCAGGTGGTGCGCCGCGACGTTGTGATCCGTGATCACCGCGATCCGCGACGGGCTGCCGAGCTGACCGGTCACGAGCTCCGGATCGAGCGCCGCGCTCGTGGTGACGGCATAGCTGCGCTCGCCGAGCGCGACGATCGTCGCATCGCGATGGGCGGCCGGGAGCCGCTTCCACGCTCGCTCGACGGCCTGGACCGCGGTCGCGACCTCCGCGATCGAGTGCCCGCTCGTATCGACCACCGCATGCGCGCGGCGATAGACGGGAGCGCGCTGCGAGGCGAGCGTGGCCGCGGCTGCGAGCAGGGGCCGAGGTGGACCGCCCTGCGCGCGGCGCTCCGCCTCCCGAACATCGACCCCGAGGGCGACGACCAGTCCCGCCGCTCGCATCCGCTCGAGGTTGTCGCCAAACACCGCCGCGCCTCCGCCGGTGGCGATCACCGGTCCGTCACTCGCGCCCGCGATCACCGTGGCGAGCGCCGCGGCTTCGCGCCGGCGGAACTCGGGTTCGTCCCGCGCGACGAGTGCCGCCACGGATTCCCCCGAGGCGGCGATCACGTCATCGAGATCGAGAAACCGACGACCGGTCGCAGACGCGATCGCCCGGCCGACCGACGTCTTGCCGGCGGCCATGAACCCGATGAGGAACAGCGGCGCAGCCATTCATTGTCAGTCTGGCCCGAGACCGGGCTACTGGCAGCGGAGGAGCGCCTTGTTCGTGATCTTCGGCGTGATGAACACGAGGATCTCGGTGCGGTCGTCGTTCTCGCGGCGGTTCTTGAAGAACCAGCCGAGCACCGGGATGTCGCTGAAGAACGGGACCTTCTTGTACGCCAGGCCGGAGTTGCGGGTGTAGATACCGCCGAGGACCGAGGTCTCGCCGTCGTTGACGAGCATCGACGTCTTCGCTTCCTTGCGGAGAATCGACGGGTCACCACGAGCGCCGACGTTGACGAAGTCCGGCTCGTTCTTGGTCACGTTGATCTCCATCGCAATCGCGCAGTCGCGCTGCGAGACGTACGGCGTGACGGTCAGCGCGAGGTCGGCCTGGACGAACTGGGTCTGCGTACCGGCGGCCGAGACGACCGAGATCGGGATCGAGACGCCCTGGCTGATCTTTGCTTCCTTGTTGTTGAGCACCGTGATCTTCGGTGCCGAGATGATGCGCACCGTGCCGGTGTCCTCGAGGGCGGAGAGCCGGAGGTTGAGGCTGAAGTTGCCGCCGAGCGAACCGAGCGACAAGCCGATCGCGCCACCCTCGCCCGCGCCCGTCGCAGCCGGCAGGTTGATCGCGAAGTCGGAGGGCTGCGCGACGCCGCCGCTCGGCGCCTGCGGGTCATCGCTACCGCCCTGGAGACCGATCGAGGACGGGAAGATCAGGCCGGTCGCGTTGCCACCCGCGGCACCCGCGAGTGCACGACCACCCCACTGGATGCCGAACTGGCGGACGAACGTCGAGCGCGCTTCGACGATGCGTGCCTCGATCGAGATCTGCGGAGTCTGCGTGTCGAGCTGCAGCGCGAGCTTCACGATCTCCGCGCGGTTGCCGGCGACGTCGTTGATGAGGAGTGCGTTCGTGCGCTCGTCGACCTCGAGGCGTCCCTTCGGCGAGAGCATCGACTGGAGCTTGCCCTGGAGATCCGCCGCCGAAGAGTAGTTGAGCGGCACGATCTCCGACCGCGGAACCTCGGACTTGATCATCGCCTCGCGGCGCGCGGCCTCTGCCTCGTCCTCGGCGTCGAGCTCCTTGCGGGGCGCGATGCGGAACAGATTTCCGTCACGGCGATACCAGAGCCCGTGAGAAGCGAGGATGACCTCGAGAGCCTGATCCCACGGCACGCGCTTCAGACGCACCGTGACGCGGGCGTTGATGCCGTCGGGGACGACGATGTTGACCTTGCCGGTGTCCGCGATCGTGCGGAGAAGGTCATGGATCGGTGCATCCTTGAAATCGAAGTCGACCGTCGCGCCGCGATAGACCTTGCGGTTACGCGGGACGGTGCCCGGCACCTGCGAGACCGACTGCTGCGCGATCGGCGTCGAGGCGGCGCCGAAGCCACCGACCACGGGCGGCGGCAGGTTCTGGATGCGCGAGGCGCGCTTCGCGACGACGTTCCCGGCGAAGCTCCACTTCACACCCATCGCGTCGCGATCGAACGTCGGCGTCACGGGCGAGGACAGCTCGGCGATCAGACGGACGCGGTTCGGCGTGGTGCGGTCGCGGAACGACGAGATCGCACGCACCGGGCTTCCGAACTTGCTGACATCGAGCTTGCGCTCGAGCTTCGAGCCGAGCTCCGCGCCGTCGATGATCAGCTCGACGTGCGTCGCGGTGACCTGACCGAGCGTGACGCGCCCTTCTCCGCTCATCGCGATGTCGACGCGGCTTCCGGCCTCGTCTCCCTTGAACGTGATGTCCTTGACGAACGCCGCCTTGCCGGGCGTAACGACGGGCGCCGGTGCGGTTGCGACCTTCGCCACGTCCGCCTTGCGCGCCTTGATCTGCGCGAGCTCCTGCTCCTCTGCGATCCGCTGCTCGGTGAGCCGAGCGCGCCGCTTCTCCTCGCGCTCCGCCGCATCGCGCGCCTGTGCAGCCGCGAGCTCGAGGCGATCCGTCTCGGCCTGCTGGGCGGCAACGGCCTTGCGGCGATCGGCGAGCTCGGTCTCGGCGCGCTTGCGCTCGTCGGCGAGCTTCGTCGCCTGAGCGCGCGCCTTCGCGAGCTCGTCGTCGGTCGCCTTGCGCGCGGTGGCCGCTGCGACCTGCGCCTGGGCCTTGGCTTCCGCCTTGCTGCGCGCCTCGAGCTGATCCGCTGCTTTCTCGGCGGCCTGCCGGCGCGCCATCAGCTCGTCGAGTCCGGACTCCGCATCATGCTTGGCATGGACGGCCTTCTGAGCCGCGGTCTCGGCGATCGCGCGCTGCTTCTCGGCGGCGATCTTCGCAACCTGCGCGGCGCGCGCCGCAGCCTCGGCTGCCTTGCGCTGCGTCTCTGCGGCGGTGCGCTGCTGCTCTGCTTCCGTGCGCTGCTTCGAGGCGACCTGCGCCGCGGACTCTGCCTCGGCGCGCTGGCGTGCGGCGAACGCAGCCGCGGTCTCGGCCTCACTCCGGCGGCGCGACGCATCGGTCGCGGCAGCCTCGGCCTCACCACGCTTGCGCGCCGCTTCGCTCGCTGCGCGCTCGGCCGCAGAGCGCTGCTGCTCGACGGTGGCGAGCGTGACGCGCGTCTTGTCGAGATCCTTCATCGCGCCGGTTGCGGCGGTCTCGGCGGCGACCTTGCGTGCCTCGG
>JACCQV010001097.1 GCA_013813945.1 Deltaproteobacteria bacterium
CTCGAGGGCACCGCGGGCCCGGTTCCCGAATCCGCCGAGATCGTGATCGTCGGCGGTGGCGTGGTCGGGCTGTCGATCGCATATCACCTCGCGAAGCTCGGTCTCCACGACGTCGTCGTCATCGAGCGCGGCTATCTCGCCGAGGGTGCCAGCGGGCGCAACGGCGGCGGCGTGCGCCAGCAATGGTCGACCGAGATCAACATCCGGCTGATGCAGGAGTCCGTCGAGCTGTGCCGCCGGTTCGCCGTCGACCTCGGCGTCAACGTGTGGTTTCGCCAGGGCGGGTATCTGTTCCTCGCCCGCAACGCCGCCGAGGTCGCGCGACTCGAGAAGAATATCGTCTTGCAGAACCGCTGTGGCGTCGCGACGCGGATGCTGTCGCCGTCCGCCGCGCAGGACATCGTCCCCGAGCTCGATCTCACCGGCATCGTCGGTGCGTCGTACAACCCGACGGACGGGATCCTGTTTCCGTGGCCGTTCCTGTGGGGCTATGCCCGCCAGGCCGCGGCGATGGGCGTGCGGATCTTCACGCAGACGCCGGTCGGTGGCCTCGAGCGTCAGGCCGGCGGCGGCTACCTCGTGCACACGCCACGTGGTGCGGTCCGTGCGCGCCGGGTGATCAACGCAACGGGTTCGTGGTCGCCCCAGCTCGCGAAGATGATCGGCGTCGACGTTCCGACCTGGCCGATCCGTCACGAGATCTGCTCGTCGGAGCCGCTCAAGCCGTTCCTTCGCCCGATGGTGTCGGAGCTCGCAAGCGGCCTCTACTGCAGCCAGTCGATGCGCGGCGAGATCGTCGGCGGTGTCTCCCTCCCCGGCCACGCATCGACCTACGCGATGGGATCTACGCTCGAGTTCCTCGCGACCTACGCGCGGCGGCTGGTCCGGCTGATGCCGATCCTCGGTGACATCAAGATCCTCCGGCAGTGGGCCGGCCCCTACGATCAGTCGCCCGACGGCAACCCGATCCTCGGCGCTGCCCCGGAGCATCCCGACTTCTTCCTCGCGTGCGGCTTCGTCGGCCACGGCTTCATGATGGCGCCGATCGTCGGCAAGCTCTACGCCGAGTGGCTCACCGGCGGCGCCCCGCACGAGATCTTCGGGCGGTACACGTTGACCCGGTTCCGGGACGGTAGCGGCGCCCAGCAGGAGAAGGAAGACTTCAACATCGGGTAACCTTCCGGGCGATGGTGGATGCCGCCCGGCCGGGTACCGGTGCTCTGCGACTCGTGTGCTTCGAGCTACGTGGGCAGGAGCTCGCGATGCCGATCGGTGACGTCCGCGAGACGTTGCCGGTCCATCCGATCACGCGCCTGTTCCTGTCGCCGGCATGCCTCGCCGGTGTGTTCAGCCTGCGCGGCGAGATCGTCGCCGTGATCGATCTCGGTGTGCTGCTCGGCCTCGGGCGAACCGAGGTCGGCGATGACAGCCGGATCGTCGTCGTCGAGCACCAGGACGGCACCGCTGGCATCGTCGTCGATCGACTGCGCGACCTGCGCACGCTCGATGCTCCGCTCGATCCACCCCCGACGAATCTGCCGGCGATGGTGGCGCACCTTCTCGTCGGTGTCGCGGTCACAGCGACGGGAACCGTGCGTGTGCTCGACGCACATGCGATCTTGACCGCCGAACCTCTGCGCGCGATCGCAGGAATCTCCGATGAAGGTAGACCTTCATGAGCCCCGGCAAGCTGCGCTTTCCGATGTTCTTCAAGTTCCTGGTCGGCTGCCTGTTGCTGGCCGCGCTCCTGATCATCGGTGGCACCTACGTCATCAAGAGCGAGACGCAGCTGCGGTCGCGAGGGAACTTCCTGCAGAAGTCCGTGCGCCGGCTACAGGGCTACACCGAGCGCGTGGGCCGGGCGATGACCGGAACGATCGAGCTCCTCGCGGCGGATCCCGAGCTGCGTGCCGCCCTTGTCGGGCCCCTTCCCCCCACGCCGCCGACCGCGGTGGAAGGCGCGACGCCGGCGTCACAGCCGAATGCCGCGGCGATCGCGAAGGCGATGTACGACTTGCTGTCGACCAAGAACGGGATCCAGCCCGACCTGTTTGCGGTCTTCACGCCCGGGAACAAGGTCGTATTCCTCCCGACCGGATCGCTGCTCAAGCCCGACGAGCTGGCCGAGCTCGCGGCCGTCGAGAGGGTCCGCGGCGGCAGCGCGTTCGCGCACCGGATGCAGATGCACGGTGGCATCCCCTACCAGGTCTCCGCGATTCCGATCCGCGCACCCGGAAGCGATCAGATCGTCGGCGGCATCCTCGCCGGCGTTCGGCTGCAGCGCTACTTCGAGGAGTGGTCCGAATCGACGGATGACAATCCCCAGACCCGCATGCGTCCCGTGTTGATCGACGGCGGCCGCATCCTGGCCGCTGCGTGGGCCGCCGACGGTCGCCCGGACCTCGGCAAGGCGCTGCAGCCTGACAAGTTCGTCCGGATCACCGTCGGAAAGGACACCCGCGACGTGTTCCGCATGCCGGACGGAAACTACGATTTCCACTACGAGGACTTCGAGGGCTACAAGGGCAACGACTCCGGATCGCTCGGCCGCCTGTTCATGACGCGCAGCCGCGCGACGCTGGCCGACGCCGGAGGAAAGCTGCCGTGGAAGGAGATCGCCGCAGGCGTCCTCGCGTCGCTGTTGATCGCGACCCTGATGGCGTTCTGGATCACGCGACCGATCAAGCAGTTCGTGAAGCAGTCACACGACATGCTCGCGGGCGAGACCGACCTCAATCACAAGATCATCGTGAACTCCTCCGACGAGACCTCGGATCTCGCGGACAACATCAACCAGCTATTCTCGCGGCTCCACGCGCTCGCCACCGGTGTCCAGTCCGCGGCATTCCAGGTCGGTGCCTCGAGCGCCGAGATCAGCGCGGCATCGCGCGAGATGCTGGGCGGGCTCAAAGATCAGACGCTGAAGATCGAGAGCTCGACGACCGCCGTCACCGAGCTGTCCGCGTCGATCCAGCAGGTCGCGGGCAATGCCAAGGAAGCGACCGACGTCGCCGAGCAATCGAGCACGGCCGTCAATGCCGCCGTCCAGCGCATGCTGCAGATCCGCTCCGCCGTCGAGGACGCGGGCGAGAAGATGCGCGAGCTCGGTGAGAGCAGCAAGCGGATCGGCAACATCGTCGAGGTGATCCGGCAGATCAGCGAGCAGACCTCGATGCTCGCGCTCAACGCTTCGATCGAGGCCGCGCACGCCGGAGAGCAGGGCCGCGGGTTCGCGGTCGTCGCCGACGAGGTGAGCTCGCTCGCGCGCCGGGTCGGGCAATCCGCGAAGGACATCGAGGCGCTGATCCAGACGGTCAAGGAGCAGACGCAGGCTGCGATCACGTCGATGGAGCAAGGCACCCGCGAGGTCGAGAACGGATCTGCGCTCGTGACCTCGACGCTGACCGGCCTCGGACAGCTCGTCGCCGTGGTCAAGGACACCGCGACGGCGGTGCAGGAGCAGGCGATGGTCTCCGACGAGATCGCGCGCAACATGGACGCCGTCCGGCACATCGCCACCGAGGTGCTCTCCGGATCGGAGGAGTCGGTCATTCAGGCCGAGCGGCTGCACGAGCTTGCGTTCGAGCTCGAAGAGTCGATCGGCGGGTTCAACCTCGACGGCAGCAAGCTGGCGAAGCGATCCAGTCCTGCGGCGCCGCCATCGCGCACCCTGTCCGCGGGCAAGGGCGCGAAGCGCGCGAAGCCCGGCAGCCCGGCGGAAACGCCCGACTGATCCGTGCCGCTGGCACCTGACATCGTCGCGGGCGTCTCGCGCCGGCTGGTCGAGCATGCAGGGCTCGAGCTCCCGACGTGGGTTGTCGAGGCACGAACGCTCGCGCGAATCGCGGCGCTCCGGGTCACGCCCGAGGCGTACGTCGAGCTCATCGCGACCGTGCGTGGCGCCGCCGAGCTGCGCGAGCTCGTCGAGGCGGTACGCGTCGGAGAGAGCAGCCTGTTTCGTCATCGCACACAGATCGCAGCGCTCGCTGATGTCGTGGCACCCGCGCTGCGCGATCGTGGCCGGCGCTCGGTGCGCGTGTGGAGCGCTGGCTGTGCGTCGGGAGAGGAGCCCTATACGCTGGCCTTGGTGCTGTCGCGCGCCCTGCCCGACCACACGATCTCGATCGTGGCGACCGACGTCAGCGACGATGCACTGGAGGCCGCGCAGCGTGCGACGTACCCGATCTCCGAGCTGGCGGACGTCCCTACCGAGTATCGCGAGTCGTTTACAACCGAGGGCGATCGCATTCGCGTGCGCTCGGCAATCACGCGGCTCGTCCGGTTCGAGCGCGCGAACCTGCTCGATGCCGTTCCACCGCGGAACTGCGACGTCGTGTGGTGCCGCAATGTCCTGATCTACTTCTCGGTCGCGGCCCGCCGTCGCGCGATCGACCGGCTCGTCTCCGCCACGCTGCCCGGCGGGTTCGTGTTCGTCGGATACAGCGAGTCGCTACGCGAGGTCACCGAGCTCGAGTCGCAGCGCGCCGGCGACGCGGTGTTCTACGTCAAGCGCGGCGACTGGAGTGTTGTGGAGCGAACGCCTGTCCCCGAGCTGGCACCCCGCGCGAAGCCCAATCCGAGCCAGCCGACGATCGCGCGGCCGACGCCTCCGACCGGGCTGCCCATCGTCGGCCGTGCGCCCTCCGACCAGGCGGTGCTCGTCCTCAGCGGATCGCCGCTCGCGGCCGAGGTAACGAACCTCGTCGGCGAACAACTCGCGACCACCGGGCTACGCCGGCTGACCATCGATCTCGACAGCGCCTCGATGCTCGAGGACGACCTCGCACCGGTGCTCCGGCGTGCGTGCGCCGCGGCGCGCGGAGCGGGCGTCGAGATCGTGCTCCGGGCGACGCGGACCGGTGCGAAGCGCTGGGTCTCGCGCCACAGTCTGGACGAGGTGTCGGGATGAGCGCGACCGCCGGTCTCGAGCTGTGGCAGGTGTTCGTCGCGACCGGCGGCGCCGATGCGGTCGCGCTCGCCGCCGCGCTCGCCGATCCGCGAGCCGCCGCGAAGGTCGATACCGAGCAGCTCGGGGGCCTCGCGCACATCGCGTTCCGGCTCGGGCTGTCGAGCCTGCTGATCGGAGCCGACGACCTGGGCCGACTCGCGCTCGCGATCGAGCGTGGCCTCGATCGTGACGATCTCGATCCCACGGCATGGGAGGCGGTGTCCGCGGCGATCGCGACGCTGCGCGATGCCTTCGATCAGCTCGCGCACGCCGACAAGTCGGGGGCGCGCGTCGAGAACCTTCCGCTCGCCGAGCGAATCGAGGCGATTGATGCGATTCGCTCGCGCCTCGGCGGCGGTGCTGCAAGCAAGGCTCCGCGGGTCTACACACCACCCCCTCCCCTCAGCGCGCCGGCCGCCCCCGGCGGTGCGCCGAGCTTCACGTGGGTCCCGACGGTCGACGACGACATGATCGAGCTGTTCTTCGACGAGGCAACCGAGCGTGTCGAAGCGCTCGCCGGGAAGCTCGTCGAGATCGAGCGCCGTCCCGACGACGGCGAGCTCCTCCGCGATGTGTTCCGCGACATGCACACGATCAAGGGCAGCTCCGCGATGGTCGGCCTCACACCGGTCAACCAGCTCGCGCATGCGGCGGAGGATCTCGTGGGCCAGATTCGCGACTCGGGGCGCGCGGCGGATGGCCCGGTGGTCGACGCGCTGCTCGCGGCACTCGATGCGCTGCGTGACATGCTCGCCCAGGCCCGTGCGCGGACACCGGTCACGATCGATCCGACACCCGTCGTGTCCCGACTACGCAATCCGGGCGCGCCGGTCGCCGCGACTCCGCGCGTCGCCGTGATCGCTTCACCTACCGCCTCCACACCGCACGCGGCCGCGGATGCCCGCGCGACGATCCGGGTCGACTTCGACAAGCTCGATCGGCTGATGAACCTCGTCGGCGAGCTCGTCCTCGGCCGCGACGACCTGCGCGGTGCGGTTGCCTCGCTCGGATCGATCACCGCCGAGCTCGCGATCGATCGTGGCGTCGCTCGCAAGGTGGCCAATGCACGAAGCGCAACGGCCGGCGGAACCACGCGCGGCCTCGATACGCTCTCCGAGGAGCTGTCGCGCGTCGAGCGCGTGCTGTCGGATGTCACGAACGAGCTCGATCACGGAACCGATCGCCTCGACGCGATCTCCGACGAGCTCCGCGAGCAGGTGATGCGCCTGCGAATGGTTCCGGTCACCGGGATCTTCCGCAAGCATGTGCGGACCGTGCGCGATCTCGCAGCGAACCTCGGCAAGCGCGCACGGCTCGAGCTGGTCGGCGAGGACACCGAGCTCGACAAGCTGCTCGTCGAGGCGGTCGATGAACCGCTGATGCACCTCGTTCGCAACGCCGTGGATCACGGGCTCGAGCTGCCCGACGCGCGCGCCGCCGCCGGCAAGCCGGCCGAGGGTGTGGTCACACTCGCCG
>JACCQV010001104.1 GCA_013813945.1 Deltaproteobacteria bacterium
GGCCGCGATAACCCAGGCCAGAGCGTGTGCGACAACGTCGTGCCGCCCCCGGCCGCCTGCATGACGATGTGCGATCCGGCGCCAGGCGCGGCGAACACATGCCCTGGCGGGTACCACTGCACACCCGACGGGACCTGCGACGCGCGCTGCACGCAAGGCGGCGAAGAGTGCGGCGAGGACTACCGGTGCACACCCGAAGGTCGTTGCGTCGGCGAGAACGAGTGCGTCGGCCTCGAGTGCGACATCGTGAAGTGCGACGCGATGGGCATGCCGCCGACCACGATCAGCGGCACCGTCTACGCGCCGAACGGCACGCTTCCACTGTATGGCGTCAACGTCTACATCCCCAACGCGGCGCTGCCTCCGGTCGCCGACGGCGCGGTCTGCGATCGCTGCACCGACACCCTGCCCGGCTATCCGCTCTCGAAGGTGCAGACCGACGAGATGGGCAGGTTCACGCTGAGCGACGTCCCGGTGGGAACCGACATCCCGGTCGTGATCTCGACCGGCAAGTGGCGCCGGGTCATCAAGGTCTCCAACGTCGCCCAGTGCACGAACACCGCAATGCCGGCCGCCGACACGCGGCTCCCGAAGAATCGCAGCGAGGGAGATATCCCCAAGATCGCGATCACCACCGGCAACGCGGACTCGCTCGAGTGTCTGCCTCGCAAGCTCGGGCTCGACGACTCCGAGTTCGGCAAGACCGGCGGCGCCAACCGGATCCACCTCTACGCCGGCAACGGCACGGCGCAGTTCGACGCCAGCCACAGCGGTGCGAACGGCATGATCCCGTCGGCGACGCCGTTCTGGGCGGACGTCAATAACCTCAAGGACTACGACATCGTGTTTCTGTCGTGCGAAGGCGCGCAGAACCCCGACACCAAGCCGCAGGAGGCGATGAATGCGCTCAAGGCGTACGCCGACCTCGGGGGTCGCGTGTTCGCCTCGCACTGGCACAACATCTGGATCGGCGGGGCGTTCGAGGGCGGCGGGAGCCAGGCGCCCGCGGTGTGGACGGGCGTCGCGACCTGGAACGATCAGGGCAACCTCGACAACGCCGAGGACACGATCGACGAGCTCGACAACCCGAAGGGCAACGCGTTCGCGACGTGGATGCTCAACGTCATGGGCTCCCCCACGCGCGGCCTGATCTCGGTCGTCGAACCCCGGATCACCGCGACCGCCATCGATACGGCGAAGGCCGAGCGCTGGGTCTATCTGCAGCAGAACGGCGAGCAGTATCCGCAGATCTTCCAGTTCACGACCCCCAACGAGGCGCTGCCGAACGACCGCTGCGGCAAGGTCGTGTTCTCCGACATGCACGTGTCGGCCGATTCCGCGTCGGTCACCCCGTTCCCCACGGACTGCGCGAACAGCGCGCTGACCCCGCAGGAGAAGGCGCTCGCCTTCATGTTCTTCGATCTCGCCTCGTGTGTGTCGGGCCCGATCTTCTAGGGACCACACCTACATCAGCTCGCGCGCGCGATACGGTATGATCGTGGGCGAGGAATCTTGTCGAAACGGCGTGTGCTCGCTATCTCGAGCGACCTCGATCAGCTCCGCCGCATCGTCGCCACGCTCGAACGCGCGGGTGCCGAGGTGGACGCGGCGCGGAGCGTTGACGCGATCGCGGGCGATCAGATTCCGCACCGCTACGTGTTCTATTCAGCCATCGACGGCGATGTCGATGCACTCGCGACGCTGATCCCCAAGCTACGAGACCGCGCGCACGTCACGATCGTGACCCCGCGGGCATCGCTGTCGGATCTGACGGTGTATCTGCGCGACGATCGGGTGAACCACGTGGTCGTCGGTGACGAGCTCGACCAGGGAGTGTTCGTCACCGCGCAGAAGCTGCTCACCGGCGACATTTTCGGGATCGAGAAGTACCTGCCTGCGGGCACGGACGTTCATTACGCGCGGCTGCGTGACTTCGACGGCCGCGGCCGCGCGATCGACACGGTGCTCGCGTTCGCGGAGCAAGCGAAGATGCGCCGCCAGGTGCGTAGCGCGATCGGGCAGGTCTGCGAGGAGCTGCTGATGAACGCGCTCTACGACGCGCCGGTCGACGCCAACGGCAAGCAGGTGTTCGCGGATGTCGATCCGCACGATCGACGCGACATGGCGACGCCGCGGCCCGTCTCGATCCGTTACGCAGCGACCGAGACGAGCTTCGCGGTCGCGATCCGCGATCGGTTCGGTCGGCTCGCGAAGAACACGGTGCTCTCGTACATCGAGAAGTGCATCCACTCGCCGAATCAGATCGATCGCAAGACGTACGGCGCGGGTCTCGGGCTCTATCTCGTCGCGAATGCGGCGGCGAGCTACGTCGTCAACGTGGCGTACGGGATCGCGACCGAGGTGGTCTGCACGTTCGATCGAGGGGCGAAGTCGCCGCTGCGGCTGGTCGGCATGTTCGTGCATCC
>JACCQV010001109.1 GCA_013813945.1 Deltaproteobacteria bacterium
CCCGTGCGTCGTCCTCGGGATGCTCCGCGCGCCACGCGGGGGACAGCCAGCGGTCCGGCACGATCGCCCGGAGCCCGGTCGCGCTCGGATCTTGTCGCAGCGCTGCCGCGACGGTCCGGAACAGCGCGCGATCTGCCTCGTCGAGGGATGCGAGTGATCCGAGACCGACGATCACGTCGGGCTCGATGCCGCGTTGAAGCGCGAGGTCGAGTGCACGATAAGCGCCACTCGAGAAGCCGATGAGGGCGTGCGGCCTCACACAATCGCGCTCGATCAGCAGCTGAGCGAGCTCGTTGCCGATTCGCGCAAACGACACATCGTCGGTGGGCGGGCTCGATCCGTATCCCGGCAGCTCCGGCATCAAGACGCGATACTGGGTAGCGAGTCGCTCCACGATCGGCTGGAAATCCGCGATCGGCGTCGGACTACCGTGGATGATCATCACCGCGGGGCCCGTTCCAAGCTCGATGACGTTCATGGCGCTTGATCTACACTCCCAACACTGCAACCGTCGAGGGTGGATGTTGGTCGAGGTAGAGCTCGCATGAACCTCGAGCGCAAGGACGCGGTACGTCTCTCGATGATGCGTGCCGAGCTGAGCACCGTCCGGCTCGACGGCGCGGGCGGCGTGGATGTCGTGCTGCCCGAGCTGCGCGACTTGCTCGACACTGACGTGGTCCTGCTCTATTCGGTCGCGGCGCATCTCGAGGAATGGCGGATCACACGCTGGCATCAGGCGGGCGGTGACCCACGGTGCGGTGAGCTGCTCGGAGAGGCCCTCGGCAAGAAAGCGGCCAGCTCGATCTTCTACTACGACGTGCTGTGGCCCGCCGCGGCGCAGCGCAACCGCGTCGTCGACGCGAGTCGCTGGATCGATCGCAGCAGTCCGGGAACCTGGGAGGCGTCGAGGATGTATCGCGAGGTTCTCGAGCCCGTGAGGATGCATCGCCACTCGCAGCCGAGGGCCCTCATCTGCGACGGTCCTTCGCTACTCGCGTGGTTCGGCGCGCTGCATCCCAGCACCGAGTCGCGCCGGCAGATGCGTCTGCTCTCGGCGCTGGTCCCGGCGGTTCGCCAGCGGCTGACGCTCGAACGCCAGCTCGACGATGCGCCGCGCACCGCCAACGCGTTGCGAGCGGCGATCGAGCATCTCGGTAGCGCTGCATTCATCATCGGCGCGCACGGAGCGATCCACGAGACGAACGCTGCTGGACGTACCCTCCTCACCGAGGATCGCACCGAGATCGCGCAGGCGCTTCAGAATGCGGTGGCGAGGCGCCCCAACGCGCGCGAGATCGAGCTGGTTCCGCTCGTCGACCGCGGCGTGCCGACGCACTTCCTCGCGATCGTCCGCGGCGACCCGGTGGCGGAGCGGATCGCCTCGTGCGTGAAGCTGTGTGTGACGCGGTGGAGCCTGACGGCTCGGCAGGCCGAGGTGCTCGCCCTCGTCGCGCGCGGCCTGGCGAATGCGACGATCGCGGCGACGCTGCGCGTCGGCGAGCGCAGCATCGAGCTCCACATGACGGCGATCTTCGACCGTGCAGGCCTCGACAGCCGCGCAGCGCTCGTTGCGCGGGTACTGACCAGCGATTGACCGACCTGCGACGCGGGGGGGCCATCGGGAGCGCTTGCTCCTCGACGGGGAGGCGACTACGTTCCCCCGTGATGAAAGCAGCCGCATTCGCGCTCGCTGGTGCCGCACTCCTGATCCCGGCCTTGGTGCTCGCCGATCGGGCGGCTCTCCGGCTCCCCGAGCAAGCACCCGATCCCAGGATCGACTTCGAGAAGTACACGCTGCCGAACGGGCTCGAGGTGATTCTCGTTCCGGACAAGAGCGTGCCGCTGGTCGCCGTGACCGTCTGGTATCACGTCGGGTCCGGCAACGAGACGTACGGCAAGAGCGGCTTCGCGCACCTGTTCGAGCACATGCTGTTCCAGGGGTCGAAGAATGTCGGAGTCGACAAGCACTTCGAGATCCTCACTCAGATCGGCAAGACGAACGTCAACGGCACGACGAACCCCGACCGTACGAACTACTACGAGGTGGTACCGAGCAATCAGCTCGCGACCGCGCTGTGGCTCGAGAGCGATCGAATGGGCTATCTACTGCAGCCGCCCAAAACGGTCGACGATCCGGCGAACCACTTCGGCAAGAGCCTCGCGAACCAGATCGATGTCGTCCGCAACGAGCGGAGGCAGAACTACGACAACGTGCCGTACGGCAAGACGCGGTTCGCGGTTTCGATGGGCCTCTACCCCGAAGGCCATCCGTATCGCTACCTCACGATTGGCAAGCACGAGGACCTGACGTCGGCGACGATCGATGACGTCAAGAACTTCTTCAAGACCTGGTACGTGCCGGCGAACGCGACGCTCGCGATCGGAGGTGACTTCGACACGGCCGAGGCGAAGAAGCTCGTCGACCAGTGGTTCGGTAAGTTCCCGAAGAGCACGAAGCCCGCCGTCGTCCCGGTCGTGGCGCCGGCGATCAAGAGCAAGGAAGTCGTCGTAGAGGACAACTTCGCCAAGCTGCGTCAGGTCCAGTTCGTGTGGCACTCGCCCGCGAACTTCGCGGCCGGCGATGCCGAGCTCGACATCGCCGCGGATGCGCTGTCTCGTACAGGGCCCGGGCGGCTGTATCGCGAGCTCACGTACAAGGGGCTCGCGCAGAGCGTGAGTACGTACCAGGGCGGCAGCGGATTCTCGGGCCAGTTCCAGATCGCCGTGACTCTCCGGGGCGACTCCGACCTGGCTGTGATCAAGAAGGTCGTGATGGAGGAGGTCAGCAAGCTGGCCAAGGAGACACTGAGCGACAAGGAGATCGCGCGCGTGGTCGCCGCCAACGAGGCCGCGATGATCGCCAGGTTCGAGACCGCGTTCGGGCGTGCCGAGACCCTCCAGGCCTACAACCACTATCTCGGCAACCCCGATCGCGTGAGCTGGGATCTCGATCGCTATCGCAAGACCACCGCGGAGAACATCCGCGCGACAGTCGCGAAGTACCTGACGCCCAGCAACGTGCTCGTCGTGATCACGAACCCGTCGACCGCCGGAGCCCAGTGATGAAGCACTACACCGTGCCCCTCCTCCTCGCGCTCGCGGCGTGCAGGACACTTCCCTCGCCGCCGCCCGAGCAGGCGGTCGAGCCCGTCATCGCAACGACCCCGCCCCCCAAACCCGAGGCGAAGCCCGTGGAACCAGTCGTCGAGACCATTCGCCCCGTTCAGACCGCCACCCCGCAGGAGCTCGCGTTTCCCGACGAGGAGTTCCGCGCGAAGCAGCCGGTTGCCGGTCCGCCGCGTCCGTTCCGCCTTCCGAACGTCAAGCCGTTCACGCTGAAGAACGGAATCAAGGTCTATCTGGTCGAGCAGCACGCACTGCCGCTCGTCTCGATCGATCTCAACTTCGACGGCGGGGCGATGGT
>JACCQV010001163.1 GCA_013813945.1 Deltaproteobacteria bacterium
TCCGTGCCCTGCGCGACGACCGCAGCGGTGACTCCTCCGCCCACGAGCAGGACCGCGATCACCGCGATCCACAGACCCTTGCGCGACGACGTTCTCGCCGGCGGAGTGCGCGGATGCGCCGTGACCTGCCCCGCAGACTCGGTCGCGACATGACCAGGACCCGGGATCGGGGGCGTGCTCCGACCGCCCCAGCTCACCGGTGGCGTGGGTGACCACGCACCGGGATTGGTCAGCGGGCCGCGCGTGACGCTCAGCGGCGCCCATTGCTCGGGTGACAGCTGCGAGGTCGCGTGCTGGAGCGCCATGCTCATCGCCTGTACGTTCGCGAACCGCTGCTCGGGCTGCTTCGCGAGCGCCACGAGGATGACGTGCTCGAGCTCCGGCGGAAGATCCGGGCGGAACTGACGCGGCGACGGCGGCGGCACCTCGACGTGCATGCGCAGCAGATCGAACAGCGCGTCGGCATTGAACGGCTTCCGCCCGGTGAAGCACTCGAACAGGATGACGCCCATCGCATAGAGGTCGGCGCGGTGATCGACTGGCCGCCCCGCGGCCTGCTCGGGCGCCATGTAGTGCGGCGTGCCGAGCAGCGAGCCGGTGCGCGTCGAGGAACCCGTCGTCGTATCCGTCAGCTTCGCGATCCCGAAGTCGAGGACCTTTGCCCGGCCCGACGGCGTGACATAGACATTGTCCGGCTTGAGGTCGCGGTGAACAATTCCCTTGCCGTGCGCAGCGCCGAGCGCATCGAGGACCTCGGCCGCGAGCCGCGCGACCCCGCCGAGCGGAAGGGGCTGCTGCTGATGGACCGCGGCATCGATGAGGTTCGCGAGTGGCGCCCCATCGAGATACTCCATGATGATGTATGGCCTGCCGTCGGGCAGCATCGCGAGGTCGAGCACGTTGACGATGCTCTCGTGGCGGATCATGTTGACCGCCTTCGCCTCGGCGAAGAACCGCTCGACGAGATCACGCCGATCGCTGCACTCACGCGACAGCACCTTGATCGCGACGCGACTACCGATCGTGGGGTGCACACCCTTGTAGACGCGCCCCATGCCGCCGATCCCCATCAGGCGCGCGACCCGGTACGCTCCGATCGTCGTTCCGAGCAGCAGGTCCTCGCCGATCGCGACGAGCTTGGTGCCGTCGCTGGCGCAGAATCCTGCCCCCGGGTGCATCGCCCCGCACTCCGCACACACGAACATCGTTCGAGGATAACACCCCGTCCGGCCGGACGCCGGTCGCTCGTCCGAGCAGCGGCCGCGCCGCGCTGCAAGCTCCCGATCAGACGGGCGCGGTCCGCTGGCGCATCCCTTGCTCCAGGAGATGTCATGGAGGAGCACGCGGTGTTCGACGAGGTCCGTGATCCGGACGAGCGCCCCCGCGAACGCCTGTGGCGGACCGGAACCGACGCCCTCGGGGACGACGAGCTGCTCGGCATGGTCCTCGGTACCGGCGTCAAGCATCGACCGGTTCGGAAGATCGCGGCCGAGCTCCTGAGCTCGGCAGGAGGTGTCGGCGGTCTGTCGCGTGCATCACCACGCGAGCTCGCGCAGGTCGCCGGAGTCGGGACCGCACGGGCAGCCCGTGTGACGGCCGCGTTCGAGCTCGGGCGGCGCGCCGTCGATGCGATTCACCATCGCGAGACCGTCGGCCGCGCCGAGGACGTCTACCGTTGCGTCGCACCGCGCGTTGCCGGTCTCGCACAGGAGGTGTTCATCGTGATCGGTGTCGATATCCGCAATGGCCTGCTCGACATCGTCGAGGTCGCCCGGGGAAGTGTCGCCGGCGTCGAGGTCCATCCGCGCGAGGTGTTCCGTCCGCTGGTGAGGATGGCCGCGGCGGGCGGCGTGCTCGTCCACAATCACCCCTCGGGCGATGCGACTCCGAGCGCAGAGGACGTCGAGCTCACGCGCCGCCTGCGCGAAGTTGGTCGCTTGATCGGCATCCCGATCATCGATCATGTGGTGATCGGCGACCGGTCGTATCGATCGATCGCCGAGTGGATGGGAACCGAGTTCTAGGTGATCCAGACGCAGTCGGTTGTCTGCACCGACTCGGGGGGATCGAAGACCCGCGCCACCGAGGTATCGAGCGTGAACACGAAGCGCACCGGGTGCGCGATCGGGCCGAACCCAGCGACGATCGGGATGCGGGCGAGCACGTTGAGCAGCTGCGTCGCGCCGCCGCGCAGGTTCGCGATGATCGCCGACTCACCAGGCAGCTCGATGTGATCGCCCCGCGCGACGAGCTCGAAGGCTTGCTCGTGCACCAGCTCGATCGGCCCGGGACCGACGAGAAACGACCACCGGCGATCTCCGGGGAACTGCGAGAACGGTCCCGACTGTGTGACCTCGGCGAGGCTGACGCGCACGTCGTACTCCCCGTCGTCCGGCGTCCGCCAGATCTCGGACGTCGTGCCCCCGCCGTTCTTCCACGGCTGAGCGCGCCACGTGTCCCGCGTGATCACGCGCATGCGGCCACACGCTCGCGGGGGATCCTGACGGTGAACGTCGAACCGACACCGGGCGTGCTCGCGAGCTCGATCGCTCCACCGTGGGCCTCGACGATCCGGCACACCATGAACAGCCCGAGGCCGACGCCGGCGATCACGCGCCGGGTCTCGCCGACACGCTGAAACGGCTCGAACAGCCGCGCTTGATCCTCGACCGCGATCCCGAGCCCGGTATCCGCCACTGTCAGCACCAGCTCGCGATCGCTGAGCTCGCCCTCGAGCTGCTTCCGCACGAACGGGTTGTCCGTGGTCGCATGAACAAGCAAGGAAATCTCGGTCTCCGAGACGATTCGCAGCCGCTCCATGGCCGCGACAATCGTCACCGTCGACCGGTGCATCGTCGTGATCCACACGACCAGCGCAGCGCACGCCACGAGTGCAATCGTGGCGATCGTGAGTGCCATCGCTGCCAGTCTCCGGCGCAGACTCGGTGCACCACGTCCCATCGTGTCGACCACGCGATTGGTTTAGCTCCTGTCCCACGAACGTCGAGGACAGGAGATCCACTCACCAAATACTCACTGGCCGGGCGGCGGCGGCGGCGGACCCGGCGGACCCGGG
>JACCQV010001165.1 GCA_013813945.1 Deltaproteobacteria bacterium
GCCGTATCCGCAGCAGGGCTATCCCCAGCCGCCTGGCGCTCCGCCGGCGCAGGTTCCGCCCGGGCAGCCGCAGCCGTTCTACACGCCCAATGGTGCGCCGTATTACCCGGCAGGACAGCAGCCGTACTACCCGCCGCAGCAAGGACAGCAGCCGTATCCGCAGGGACCGCAGCAACCCTATCCGCAGGGACCGCAGCAACCCTCTCCGCAGGGACACCAGCAGCCGTATCCGTATCCGCAGCCGTATCCGCCGGCGCAGGCGGTGCCGCCGGCTCCCGCGGCAGGTCCACCGCCGCCGCCCGAACCGCCGCCCGCACCGCCGCCCAAGGCCCCCAAGGTGAAGGCCAAGCCCAAGGCGAAGGCGCCTCCCAAGCCCGTGGATCCGAACCAGGTGCCGCTATGAGCAACGCGTGGCGCACCACAGCGATCGTCCTCGGTCTTGCCTGCAGCTGGCAGCAATGGCGAGCGTGTAACCGGCCAGCCCCCGCGAAGCAGGTCGTCACCGACTGCAAACCCACACCGTCGACATCGCGCTCGCACGCCACCAGCTCCGGCGGCTTCGCGGAAGACAGCCCCAGCGATGACACGGTTGAACCGCCTCGTCCGTCGCCGGCGAACGTCGGCGCGCAGTTCTTCGGCGTCAAGATCCCAG
Source organism: Deltaproteobacteria bacterium (assembly GCA_013813945.1). GTDB lineage: Bacteria > Myxococcota_A > Polyangia > Haliangiales > Haliangiaceae > JABFXX01. The sequence continues at coordinate 653 of JACCQV010001165.1, forward strand.
GATGGGCGCGCTCGCTGGCGCCCCAGCCCGGCGAAGATCTGCGTGACTACCGCGATCGCATGATCCCGCTCGCGCAGATGGCCGTTGCACCGCAGCGCGCCCGCCTTGCGCGTAGCCGCGAGGACTTCGCGAAGGCCGCGAACCTCGACGAGCGCCAGCTCGCGGCGCTCGATGCAGCCGCGAAGGAGACCGCGACCGCGATCCAGGATCGGCTGTTCAACGCGGTGCTCTCGGGTGAGTTTGCACCTGGTTCGTTCAAGCCGATGAATGCCGTGACGGTGGCGCGTGACGTCCTCGATCTCGTCGATCGCGCGAACAAGAAGTTCACCGGCTCGCTCCGTGAAGATCAGCGCGGCAAGCTTGCCTCGCACCCGTTCGATTTCGGGGACTACCTCGTGTTCTCGACGCGCTGGGAGGATGCGATCAGCGGTTTGTGAGTCCGGTGTAGGCTGCGCGGATGGCAACCGTCCAGCGCAGCATGTGGAGCAAGCTAGGGAAGTACATCAGTGCGGTCGTGATCGCCTGCTTCTTCCTGCCGTTCTTCGGCATCTCGTGCGACGGCATGGACGTCATCACGATCTCCGGTACCGACATGGTCGGGGGCTGCAAGCCAGGAGGCCTGATCACCGCCGCAGATGAAGAGGGCAAGATGCAGGGCGGCAGCATCGAGGCGAAGATCGACGATGTCGACGTCGAGCCGTTCGCGGTCGCGGCGCTGGCACTCGTCGTGATCATGTTCTCGTTGTCCTTCCTCGGCACGCGGAGCGCCATGCGCGCGACGCTGATCGTCGCCGTGCTCGCGTCCGGCGCCCTGGCCGCGCTCTACGTGGAGATGCGCGGCGAGATGATCGAGGCCGTCGAGAAGGAAGCCACGTCCATGGAGAAGGGACCGATGACCAGGGACGCGAAGGTCTCCGCAGGCGGCCGATTCGGCCTGTGGATCGCCGGACTCGGCCTGCTCTCGGTGATCGGGCTGACCGCGTCGGCGCTGCTGTCGAAGCAGCGGGCCGCGCCCGAGGTCACGCCACCGCCGGAACCGATTCCGCCGGTGGTCTGAAGCGGGAAGTCCCGCTCGAGCTCAGCGAACCGCGGTGTCGGCGAGCTTCACGGCGAGCCGCGAGATGCGCTCGTCGCTGTCGCGCGAGAGCAGCGCGAGCCGCGTGGCATCGACCGAGCCCGGGGTGATCCGATCGAGTGCGCGCAGCGCCTCGAGGCGAACATCCGCAGCGCCGTCGTCGAGCCGAGCGAGCAACTCGCCACGCGCGGTCTCGACGCCGAGAATGCCGAGCGAGCGCGCAGCTTCCGAGCGCACCTCGGGAGCCGAGCTCGCGAGGGCAGCACGCAGCTCGGTCGCGAGCCGCGCACCGGAGGGGTGACCCGCGGCGACCCGGGCCGCCTCGGCCTGGACCTCGGTCGACGAATCGCCGAGCCCGCGCTGGATCACGGTGACCGCATGCTCGGAGGTCGCACGCTTCGCAGAGTGGACGTAGGCCGAGCGGACGCTCGCCTCGCGCTCGCTGGCGAACAGATCGACGAGTGCATCGGCGTACGTCCCGGTGGTGCGTCCGAGGACCTCACCGAGGGCCGCGCGCTCGGCGACCGAGCCGCCGCCGCGGACGAGGCGGTCGAGGAACACCGACGTCGCGCGCGGATCCGCGCTCGGGGTCGATGAGAACCGCAGGATGCCGGCGCGCGACCGCTGGGCGCTGACCGAGGTCAGCTGGGCAAACAGATCGGGGTCGGTTGCCTGGAGATCCGCGACGTCAGCGGCGACGCGGACGCGCCAGTCACCAGAGACCGGTTGCCGGGTCGGAGCGGTGACGGCCGGCTTGAGTGGCGTGCCGGAGTGCTGATCGAGCGTCGTGTCATCGGGTCCACCGCATGCGGCCAGGAAGAGGATGAGGGTTACTGCGTGCCGGGTCATCTCAGTTGCTCCCCATGAGGTGTTGCGCGGTCGTCCACCACGAAGCGGTGGGCGTGCGACGGACGTTGGTGCCGCAATGCACCTCGCCCAGGCCGAGGTGATACGTGTTCCAGTCATCGATGAAGTGCCACTGCAGCGTCGGTGACGATGCGGCCTTGAACGCGTTGATCATCGGGTCCGTCGCCTGGTTCGTGGTCGAGCGGAAGAACGGGTCCGCGGTGAACACGTGGGTCGTCTGACCGTCGACGTTGGCGACAATCAGGTTGGCCATGCCGGGGATCAGCGCGGCGACGCGACCACCACAGTTGGAGACGGTCTCGAACAGCGACGGCACCTTGATGATGTCGGCGTCGGTCAGCCCGAGCTCCGTCTTGAACTTCGCGATGATCGGATTGAGATAGTCGGACTGGAGGTCGTTGTTGAGGGCGATCAGTGCCGCGTCGTTGAGGATCGCGCCGACTGTTGCGTAGCCGTGATCCTGGCTGTACATCGGCAGGGCTGCAGTCGGCGACATCGTGGCGAGCACCGCAAGAGCCGCGGGGACGTCCGCGATCACGAGCTTGAAACCCTTGGGCGACGCCGGATCCGGGAGGAAGCTCGAGTACTCGTCGACGTGACCGACGCACAGCCAGTTCGTCGGCAGCTGGAACGGCGCCTGAACCTTCTGCGACGCGAGGAACGTTCCGAGCGTCGAGTTGAGGCCCGAGGTACCGACCTTGCCGTAGTAGATCTTGCCGAACGGATAGGAGACGCCGTTCACGACGACGGGCGGCGATGCCTCGAGGTTACCGAACGAATCGTAGGAGGTCGCGGTCGCGGGATTGCCCCACGCCGAGGCGATCGTGTCGGGACCGACCCATGACGATTCCGCGTAGCCGTCGAGGCCGCGGTCGCGGATCGAGTCGATCACGACGTCGAGGCGCTGGTTGCCCTCGCCGGTCGTGGTGCCGAACTCGAACTCATCCTGCATCCACACGTCGCTGCCGACGGTCGATCCGGAGACGGCGGTGAACTTCGTGCCGAGAACGCTCTGATAGGAGTTGATGAACGAGGTGTTGTCGCCGACGCGAACCGCCCAGACGTGCTCGGCAGGCTGGAGGTGATGGTTCATGAGGAGCGGCGCCGCCTGGAGCTTCGAGATCCAGGTGTTCGTGCCGCTCGTGATCGCGAGCTCGCCGGCGACCGAGTAGTTGCCGAACTCGATCAGGAGCTCGATGTCGGCGCCCGTGGGCGTGATCGACAGGGGTCCGCCACCGGCTGTCCCGCCGAGCACGAGCTGGGTGGCGCGGTAGATGCGGATGCTCGTCAGGCTGCCGGTCAGCGTGAGCTGAACGGGGCCGGTGACCATCGCGAGCGTCTCCTTGGGCAGGACGAGCTTCGCCATGTCGTCATCGGCGGCGAACGGAGCCTGCTCCCAGTCGCGGGTGGCGCCATCATCGTCGTCGAGGTTCGCGACCCCGAACACGTTGCGGAAGGACCACGGCGGCGGAGGCGGAGGTCCATCGGGCGGTGCATCAGGAGCGGGGGTGCAGCCGGAGCCCACGCAGGCATCGGTACCGGTCCCAGCGTCTGGACCCTGGCTCCCGCCTTCCTCACCGCACGCTGCCACCGAACAGAGAACCAGGGCGCAAGTGAAACGGCTCATCACGGGCCGGAGCTTTGCGCGATGTGACGGGACTTCGATACTGTTACTTCCCGACCGCCGCTGACCGATTGCGAACCCGAGAATCATCAGCGATCGCGCTGACATCGAGTGCCGTCACGACGTTGCAGCTACAAGGTTGCAGCGTACAGGCAGCTGGCTACTGCAACAGCCACGGCGAATCCGAGCACCGCATGGAGGCTCTCGGGGGTCGCAATCGGCTTCTCCGGCAGCTCGTCGGCCGCCGGCAGCGTGTCCTCGTGAGCGGCGAACCAGGGGTCCGCGAACGCATCCTCGAT
>JACCQV010001187.1 GCA_013813945.1 Deltaproteobacteria bacterium
CTCGACGGGTGGTCGTGGTCGACCGCGCGTTCGGCTCTGGTGCGAGTCGAGGTTGCGGGCGGCGAGCGCGTTAGCCGGTCGGGGCGTCGGCGCGCGGATCGAGGTTGCGCGCGGCGAGCTCGCGCACGATCGCGGGCTCGATGCCGAACCGATCGAGGACCGCGCGCAGCTTCGCGCGAGCCGCGGCGTCGTAGCGATGTGCACGCTTGCCGAGGATCAGCTCGTTCTTGGCGGAGTGCTCCCAGCCGACGAGCTCGGTGACCGTGACCTTGTACCCATGAGCCTCGAGCGCGAGGCCGCGGACGACGTTGGTCAGGTGCGAGCCGAGCTCGCGGCGGTGGAGAGGGTGCGCGAACAGCGCGGCGGTCGCGGCATCGCTCGGCCGCGACGACTCGAGCTGGCGCGCGACCTCGGCCTGGCAGCACGGGACGACGGCGACGTGGTCGGCGTTGGTCGCGATCGCGAGGGCGAGCGCGTCATCGGTCGCGGTGTCACAGGCGTGGAGCGCGGTGACCACGCTGGGGCGGCCGGGCAGGGACGCCGTCGCGATCTCGCCGGTCGCGACGCGGAAGCGATCCTGACCGAACCGGGCGGCGCGGGCAGCGGCCTGCTCGGACAGCTCGGGGCGGGCCTCGATCGCGACGAGCGACCCGCGGCCTGCCGGGCCGAGTACGAGCTCGTAGACCAGTGCGCCGAGGTAGCTCTTCCCGGCCCCGCAATCGACGACCAGCGGATCGGTGGAGCGGGCGAGGGCGTCGTCGAGCGCGGGCTTGAGGAGACCGACGAGGTGACGGATCTGCTTGAGCTTGCGGCGCGCGTCGGCGTTGAGCTGACCGTCGCGGGTCAGGAGGTGAAGATCTTTGAGCAGCTCGATCGACATCCCCTTGGGGACCTCGGGATCCGTGCGTGCGTCGTGCTGCTGCTTCGCCACGCGCGTCTTATAGCGCTATCGGACGTGAAGGGTACGGCTCTCCGTGCCGACGATCGTGTTGGAAGCATTGCGGCTGACGATGCGCAGGGCGCGCTCGCCGCTCTGGGTGAACTTGAAGCGGACCATGCCGCGCTCGGACCTGGCGCGACCCGAGACGGAGTCGGTGAGGGGGAAGCCGTCGGCGGTGACCTCGGTGGACGTGACGCCGGCGAGCGACTCCACGCCGATCTCGTACTCGAGAGTGCCGACCTGATTGACGAAGACCTTGGGCGGTGCCGTCGAGTCGATGACGCCGTTACCGACGGCGACAGTCGCGCCATTGGCGTCGAGGCCGCGGACCTCGATCGGCCGGCCTGCGCGCTCGACGTTCCAGGTGTAATCGAGCATGGCCTGACCGCCAGCGGGGGACGCTGCGCCGATCAGGTAGTCCTCGATGCGGAACTCGACGCGAACGACGTTGTCGGGCGGCGTGGCGAGGAACGAGACGGTGCCGTCGAAGTTGGGGCGCCAGGTGAACGGCAGCGCGTCGGCGCGGTTGGTGATGACGGGATCCGAGCTACCCGAAGCGAGCGCCTGGAGCTGCGCGAGCGTGCCGTTGAACTTGTTGAGGTCGACGTTGGCGTTGATGCCGGAGATGCGGCCGCGGTCGGTGTGCTGCCAGAAGGTCCAGCGCGTCCACGGCGACGGCAGATCAGGGCACTGGTTCGTGTACTGCGCGATCCACAGCGGGGAATCGGAGAACGTGCGCGAGCCGCCGACCTCGTCGCGCCAGAAGTACTTGCCGGTGTAGATGATCGGCGCGATGCCGGTGCCGGCCTTGACGAGATCGAACAGCTGCTTGACGCGCGAGGCAACGGTCGCGGGCGCCAGTCCTCCGTCGGCCTCGACATCGATCACGGGTGCGAGGTCGCCGGGCTGGTAGGTCCCGCCGACGGCGTTGATCAGGATCGTGGCCTGCGTCTGGATGTTCTGGGTCGGGCGGAAGAACTGATAGACGCCACGGATGACGCCGGCGGACTTCGCGGCGGCCCAGTTCGTTGCGAACTTGGGATCGCGGAAGTTCGCTCCGTCGGAGACGCGGATGAACGCGAACTCGATGCCGCCTGCCTTGACGGCGTTCCAGTTGATCACGCCCTGGTGATAGGAGACGTCGATGCCCTTGGTGGTCGCGCCGTTGGCGCAGACGCGCGCGCGCAGGGTGCCGATGCCGTCACCGTTGTCGTCGGTGCCGGTGAAGTCATCTTCGCCGAGGCCATCGCCGGCCACCGCGTCCTCGTCCGGATCCTCACCCACCACGCAGCCAGGCAGGATCGACATCGCGGCGAGCAGGACCCAGGAGACAGTGCGCATTGCGCACACCAACGAGCAATGGCTGTGCCTGGCGTTGACGCGCCCCGCAATTTCGCGAACCTGCGCAAGTGCACGGATTGGTTTGCAGTGGCCACTAGCGACTCCAGGAGCCTGCAGAGTGGCCTCGACGGCTACTCCCCCAGCCACGTGCCGGATCATGGCGGACCCCGGTCGTTCGACGGCGCATCAAGCGCAATTCACGATTCGTCGGAATCCCACGCGGCGGCCCACTGCGCTTCGACGGCGATGTTGCCACCCGAGCCGCGACCCGGGATCGCCATGTAGCGGCGCGCGTCGCTCGTGATGATCGTGACCGCACCATCGCGTCGACCGTGAGCCGCATGATCGCGGTGGTCTGTTCGAGCTCGCTCGACAGCCATGACAGGCTCCCGAGATCTCCGTGCGCAGGACCCGCGGGGGTGATCGTCAGCGAGATGACCTCGCCGCTGGCGCGCGTCCTCGCGACGGCGCGAAACGCCTGACCGTCGCGATCGAGAGCGAACGCGATCGCGTGGCGCTTGACGGACACGGCGCCGACGCCGTGCACCGCGTCGGCTTCCGCGAGGGCCTCGGCGAGCCGGACCTGCGCCGCGCGCGGGGACGCGACGACCTCTTCGGCGGGTCCGACCGGGCCTGCGCCGCTGACCGAGAGCGAAATCACCGGGAGGATGGCAGTGAGCATGACGGGGGATAGTTCACCTGCCGGGCCAGCAGACAACCCGAACAACAACAGGTTCTTGGCCTCGGACGTGGGTGGACGAACACAGGGGGTGATCGCGGGTCGGACACGTACCGGCGGTGCCCGTCCGGAGCGCAAGAAGTTGTTCCCGAGCCGAACGCTGGCTAGCGTTACCTCCCATGCGGTGGACAGATGCCTGCGCGGCGTACCCCGGCCAGTGGTTGGTGGTCGAGGCGCTCGAAGTTCATACCGAGGTCCACGGCGATGCCTGCCGCCGGATCCTCGACCGCCTCGAAGTCATCGAGCTGTGTGCTGATGGGCGGGCGGCAATGCATCGCTATCGCGAGCTGCGGCGCGCGATGCCGGGTCGCGAGCTCTGCTTCATCCACACCAGCTATCCAGCGCTCGAGCTCGAAGCGGCGTAGCGCTCAGCGGGTCGCGGCGATCGCCGCTTGCCGTGCGCGAAACGCTCGAGTCTTGACCGCCGCGACGGAGAGTCCGAGCTCGCGTGCGATCTCGGTCTCGGTGCGGCCCTCGCCGTAGCGCTTCCAGAACACCGCGGGGTACTTCGCGCCGAGCTTGGCGACGGCCTCGCTCACGAGATGCAGCTCGCCGCGTGCGATCACCTCGCCGCGCAGATCCGTCGGGGCCGCGGCGCGCTCGAGCCACGGCGTGCCCTCCTCGTCCGTGGTGCCGCTCGCCGGGATCTCGCGCGACAGTCGGCGTTGCCGGCGCAGGAACATCAGCGCCGCCGTAGCGGTCACCCGATACAACCAGGTCGAGAACCGGGACTCGCCGCGGAACGATTCGCGGTAGCGATGAGCGAGCAGCATCGCGTCCTGAGTGACGTCCTCCGCGTCCTGATCGTTGCGGACATACTTCATGGCCACTGACCGGACATAGGCGCGGGTGCGGTCGAGATCGACATCCAGATTCGCGGGTGCATGCATCGAAGCCCTCCTGTTGCACCCTGGTAAGGCACTGATCGAGCCAGGTTCGTCCAGCCGGTTGAACAAGTACTTACCGATAGTTGAGTCATGTTGACGCAGGGGTTCCGTCCAGACCAGTGGACAGCGTCTAGACAGCTGGACGAAGAGCTTTATGCTGAGGACATGGCCGTCCGGCACGTCCTCATCGTCGATCCCGAAGCGGGATCGATCGCGCATGCGAGCGGCTCGCTGGCCGAGATGGACGTCGAAGCCGTGGCAACGCCGGTCGCCGCGCTCGAGCGCGTGGTCGGCTCGCCATTCGACGCGGTGCTGCTCGATCCGGGACTCGCCGAGGACGATGATGATGCGCTCGCGCTGCTCCATCGCGTGCGTACCGTCGCGCCGGACACGGTCGTCGTGATCTGGAGCGAGCAACCAACGGTCGGGTTCACGGTCCGCGCGATGCGAGCCGGGGCGCTCGACGTCCTCAAGAAGACGTCCGACGGCGCCGAGATTCGATCGGTCGTCGAGCGCGCGATCGCTCACGGTGCCCTCGCACGCGAGGTGCGCCGGCTTCGCGGCGAGATCGAGAAGGCGCGCGGACTCGGCGAGGTGGTCGGTGACTCGGCGCTGATGCGCCAGCTGCTGCAGATCATCAACCGCGTCGCGGCGTCCGACGCTACGGTGTTGATCGTCGGCGAGAGTGGCACGGGCAAGGAGCTACTCGCGCGGACGATCCACCGAGTGGGGCCGCGCGCAGACGGCCCGTTCGTTGCGTTCGATTGTTCGGCGCTCGCACCGAGCCTGCTCGAAGCCGAGCTGTTTGGTCACGAGAAGGGTGCGTTCACGGGGGCGGGTCGCGCGCGGCGCGGTCTGTTCCGCGAGGCGAACGGCGGGACGATCTTCCTCGACGAGATCGGCGACATCGACGCGAGCGTTCAGAACAAGCTGCTGCGCGTCCTGCAGGAGCGTGAGATCAAGCCGGTCGGTGGCGATCGCCCCGTCGCGATCGATGTGCGGGTCGTTGCCGCGACGAACAAGGATCTCAAGGCGCTCGTCGCGCGCGGGCAGTTTCGCGAGGACCTGTACTGGCGGCTCGCGGTGTTCCCGGTCCAGGTGCCACCGCTGCGCGAGCGCAAGGAAGACATTCCACTGCTCGCCGCGCACATCCTCGCGAAGCGGCGCGGGGCGGCGAAGAGCTTCGCCGGCGGCGATCTGCCATATCCAACGCAGATCACCGCGAAGGCGTTGCAGCGGCTCGCGAGCTATCGGTGGCCCGGCAACATCCGGGAGCTCGAGAACGTCCTGTCGCGTGCAGCGATCTTGTGCGATGGCGAGATGATCCGGAGCCACGACCTCGACATGCTCGGACTCGATCGACCGGCGGGCTCACCGCCGCCTCATGCGCATGATTCGGATGAGCGCGTCGAGCTCCCGGCGATCGAGCTGTCGCGCCTGGGCGACGGAGAGGGTCTCAAGGACCTCGCCGATCGCGCGGTGCGTGCGGTCGAGCGCGCTGCAATCGCCGCGGCGTTGCGTCGTGATCGCAATCCGGCGATCGCTGCACGCCGCCTCGGCATCAGCCGCGCGAGCATGTACACGAAGATGAAGACGTACGGCCTCAGCGCGGATGGCGCGCCGACCGGCAGCTGAGTTAGTTCTCGGTCCCGGCGCCGAGGTCCTGCGACGGCGTCCACGCCGCGACATCGCGCTCGACGACGACGCGCCGGAGCTTGCCCGCCTTGGTCAGCGGGATCTCGGTCACGATCTCGATCACGAGCGGGATGCCGCGAAGGTGCGTCCCGACGAACTCGCGGATCAAGGCTTCGACCTCCGGCGGCAGGCGGCCATCGAGGGTTGGCACGACCTTGAGCACGAGGCTGCCATCGGCGCGCTGCACCGCCTGGAACTGGCGCGTGTGCTTGGCCATGTTGAGGAACAGGATGTTGAACAGGATGCCCTCGACCGGGTTACCGAACGCATCGCGCATCGTGTCGGTCACGCGCCCTTCGACGGCGCCGAACATCGGCAGCGTGCGGCCGCATGCGCATGGCGTCTGCGCGCGTGCCGTCGCCAGATCGCCGGTGAGGTAGCGGATGAACGGGCAGGCGAGGTTGTGGAGGTCGGTGACGGCGACCTCGCCTTGCTCACCGGGACGCGCCGCGCGCGTGGTGCCATCGGGCTCGCGCACCAGGAGCTCGACGATCAGGTTCTCGGCGGACTCGTGCAGGCCGTCGTGCGCCTCGCACTCCATGCCCATCAGCATGAACTCGCGGCAGCCATAGGTCTCGAACACGGCGGGGCCGAACGCCTTCGCGAGGTCCGCGCGATCGTGCTCCCACAGTCGCTCCGCGCCGTAGACGACGGGGATCGTGTCCCAGCTGCGAAGTCCTTCGCGATTGACGAAGCGTGCGAGGTCCGCGAGTGCCTGCGCGTATCCGGCGAGCGCCTGTGGCCTCTCACGGCGGATCAGATTGACCATCTCCATGAGGTGCTCGTTCGAGCGGACCATGCAGCTGGTGTAGACGTCACGGCGGAGCTTCCGATCGATCGCGATCTTCGCCCGCATGAGCCGGGTCGGCGGAATTGCGGCGACGCCCCACAGGTGCATTGCCTTGTGGCCCATGCGATAGCCGGCCCAGCCGAACCCGCGCCACCGCATGGCATCGCGCCAGTGCCGTGACTCGGCGCAGAATCGAACTTCGAGGGGCTGGCCGGTCGAGCCGCTGGTGGTCTTGGTGACCGCGACGGCGGGAAACGGCGCGGTGCGCGCATCGACCGTCGATTGCGCGACGCTGCGCTCGAGCAGCGGCAGCCGGCGAACGTCGTCAACCGTGGCGATGTCTCCGGGCACGAGGCCGATGGCGTCGAACGCGGCGCGGTAGTGCGTCGTGTTCGCGTACGCGTGGCTGACGAGCCGCTGCAGATATCCGGTGCGCATCGCGGTCAGCTCGTCCAGACTCGCGCGCTCACTCCGCTGAAGCTGATGCAGCAGCTTGAACGTCGGACGACCTCGCAGCCGCTCCCATGCGGGATACAGCGCTTTCTCGAGCAGAAGCCCGTAGGGATCGAAGCTCACGGGTCCATTGTAAGACCTGCGAAACAGCGCACACTGTCGAAATCGTGAGCATTCGGTGAGTGTCTGCTGTGCGCCTGCGCCCGTGCGTTTGTGTGCGAAAGTCTCCGAGTGACCGAGCGATGGCGCGCAGTGGCGAAGGTCGGCGACGTCCGTGCCGGCGACGTGATTGCCGTCGCGATCGAGGGCCTCGACCTCGTGCTCGGGCTCGACGGGGACCGCTACTTCGCCATGCAGCGGCGCTGCGTCCATCGCGGAGGTGATCTCGCCGAAGGCATCGTGTCGCGTGGCCACGTGATCTGTCCCAATCACGCGTGGCGGTTCTCGACTGCGACGGGACGCCATGCCGATGCATCGGAGTACTGTCTCGTGACGTACGCGGTGCGCGTCGTCGATGACCGGATCGAAGTCGATCCGGAGCCCCAGAGCACCCCCCGAGGATCGAATGAGTAAGACCGTGAGCTTGATCGAAGGTGATGGCATCGGCCCCGAGATCGCCGCTGCCACCGTGCGGGCGATCGACGCGGCAGGCGGCAAGATCACGTGGGAGCGCGTGGACGCCGGCATGGCCGGGGTCGACAAGCACAAGGATCCGCTGCCGGCCGCGACCGTCGAGTCGATGAAGAAGAACCAGCTCGCGCTCAAGGGCCCTCTGGCGACGCCCAGTGGCGGCGGCTATCGCTCGGTGAACGTCACGCTGCGCCAGCAGTTCGACATGTACGCAAACGTTCGGCCTGCGAAGACGATCGCCGGCGTGCCTTCCCGCTACACGAACGTCGACCTCGTCATCGTGCGCGAGAACACCGAGGACCTCTACGCCGGTGTCGAGCACTACATCGATCCGCGGCGCAGTGCGGCCGAGTCGATCGCGATCATCACGCGGTTCGGCAGCGAACGCTGCATCGTGTACGCGTTCGAGTACGCGCGCCGTCACGGTCGCAAGCGCGTCACGCTCGTTCACAAGGCGAACATCCTCAAGCTGTCGAACGGCCTGTTCCTCGACGTCGGCAAGGAAGTCGCGCAGCGCTATCCGGAGATCCAGTTCGACGACATGATCGTCGACGCGACGGCGATGAAGCTGGTGATCGCGCCCGAGAAGTTCGACGTGATCGTCACGATGAATCTGTTCGGCGACATTCTTTCGGATCTCACCGCCGGCCTGATCGGTGGGCTCGGCGTGGCGCCGGCGGCGAACATCGGTGAAGGCGGCTGCGCGATGTTCGAGGCAGTGCACGGGACGGCGCCCGACATCGCCGGCAAGGGGATCGCGAACCCGGCCGGCCTGATGCTCTCCGGCGCGATGCTCCTCGAC
>JACCQV010001224.1 GCA_013813945.1 Deltaproteobacteria bacterium
GGTCAATTGACGCCGCGGCCGGTGAACAGGTCGCGCGGGTTGATCCCGAGCGACTTCATCGCAACATCCCAGATGTCGTCGGGCGGCGTCTCGAACACGAGGTTCGGCGTCGCATCGGTGTGAAGCCAGGCGCCGCGCGCCATCTCGGCCGCAAGCTGCCCGGGTCCCCAGCCCGAGTACCCGAGGAGGAGGCGGATGTTCCGCGGCGGCTCGTTCGCGATGCTGCGCAGGCGATCGGGTGACGTCGAGAGCAGGATGTTCGAGGTGATCTCGATGGTCCCCTGTCCGGGCTGCGCGATGCCGAGCGGCTCGTGCAGAACCCACCCGGTGCTCGGACTGACGGGACCACCTGCCCAGACAACCGCGGAGTCCTCGCCACGCCAGCTCATCTCGAGACTGTCGAGCAGCTCGCTCGCGCGAATCGGGCTCGGGTGATTGATCACGAGCCCGAACGAGCCTTGCTCGCTGTGCTCGATCATCAGGACCACCGCACGGGAGAAGTTCGGATCGGCGAGCTGCGGCATCGCCAGCAAGAGGCCAGGCGCCAGATTGCTCGACTCCACCACGTTGTCGAAGTGTTGCGCAAAATCGGCAGCACGACTCATGAATTCGACCTCGATGTCGGAGGAAGCACGCGGCCCCGGAGTTGTGGGGGTGTGTCGTACCCGCTAGTGGAGATCCGGATCGCTTGCCGCGTCGCCCCGGCGCAACGCCTCCTCGCGCTCCCGCTCCTTGGTCTCTTTCTCCGGGTCGAGCCCGAGCTGCTTCTCGACCCGCTTGTACAGCGCTCCGCCGAGGCTGAGCGCGAAGCCCGTGATCACGGCTTTCAAAAAGAACTGCATGATTGCGATCGTAGCACCCGCACTAGCGGTCGACGATCAACACGATGTCCTCGCCGTAGAGTTCCCGCCACAGGCCGCGCGCCGCCGTCCGTAACGTCGGGCCGTCGGTCTTCGCCAGCCGCTCCATGAGCGACGCGAGGCGCACGCGATCGATCTGGCGGTCGTGAATCACCGGCCCTGGACTGTCGAGCTTCAGCTGTCGCGCGAGACCCTCGACGATCAAGATCGCTGCATAGGACTCCGACGTGCCCCACTGGCGATCGTTGAACGCGAACCGCGCGACGTTCCACAGCGAGAGCTGCGGCGTGACGAGATCGTTCGCGAGCTGGCTCGTGTACGCCGACAGCTCGGCGCGCGCACTCTCGACGCTACGCCGCGGCTCGCCGTCGTCGTCAGTCGCATCACCGAGGTGCGCCTCGAGCAGCTTCGGGTAGCGCAGCGGTTCTTCGCGATCTTCATCGAGGCCGTGCTGTGCCTCGTGGCGCCGGATCGTTGCGGCCACGAGCTGGTGACAGCGCGATGCGATCCGCGGTGCTTCGAGCTCCGCGAGCTTCTCCTCGATCTCGGTGGCGCGGCGTCGCTGGTACGCCGGGACATCTCCTTCGAGGCTCTCGATCAGGTTGGCCGGAAGGAACAGGTTGTCGGTGCGAGCCAGCCGCCAGTTCTTACGGTCCATGATCGCGCGCCACTCCTCGACGAGCAGCGCCCGCTCGGCGAGCAGCGCCGCGATCTGGTGCGCGCGCGTGGCATCCGGACCGAATGCCGCGGCGAGCTCGCGCCGCACGGCATCACCGGCGATCTTCGCGATCGCCGCACCTTCATGGCGCTGATAGGTCTCGTCCGCGAGCTCGTAGGGCGCGTCCGGCGCGAGCACGGGCAGGACGTGCGTCGCCACGTGCTCGTCGATCTGATCGAGCAGCAGCACCGGATCGCCGAGCTCGGCCGACTGCATGCCGAGCAGCGTGTGCGTCATGTTGAGGCGATCGAGGCGACGGAGGCTGAGCACGCGACGCGGCTGGGTCCCAGCCGTCACGAACGCTACCTCCTCGACGCGATACGTGTAGATCAGCGCATTGGCTGCACCGGTCGACCGCGTCAGCACATCGCCCTCGAGGTAGTAGCCGATACCGGCCGCTGCGAGCTGATCGGAGACCGCCCGTACCTTGTGGCGGAACTCGCGCGCGATGTCGCGAAACTCGCGGCTCGACGCCGGCACGTGGACCCAGCGGTCGAGCATCGCGAGCATCTCCGCCCACGCCTTGACGAGCGCAGGTCCGTGCGTCGCGATCGCGGGCGCGCCGATCAACGCGATGCTGTGCGCCTTGCGATCCTTGTCGAGCCCGCCGTTCTGCCGGTCCCGATCGGATTCGATCACGAGCGCGGTCAGCTGCTCGATGAACAGCTCGGCGATCGCCGGATCGGCGAGCGGCACCCCACCATCCTTGAATGCACCGACCGCCGGCGGCGGCATCGGCCGCGCATAGGCACGCTTCGGCGCATCGGGTCGCGTCCACACGTACAGCGCGAGGGTCGTGGTCAGCGCGAGGACCAGCGCACCGCTCGCGATCGTCGCGAGTGGCAAGAGTGAGCCGCGTGCTGGAGGAAGCGTGCGATACGCCGCGGCCACGCGCTCACGGTCGCGCACCTCGTCGATCGGGACCTTTGCGATCATGAGGGCGGCGACCTGCTGGACATGCCGGACCGCCTCGGGACTTGTCCCGTCGCCCGACGTCGGCGCGCGGGGCCCGTCCTCATCGAACACATCGGTGACGGCGAGCGCGGCGTCGATCAGCGCGCGCTCGAGCCGGCGTCGCGCGAACCCGCGCAGGACCCAGTCGATCCGGCGCAGCGACTGCCGCCCCGCCTCCTCGTCACTCGCCTCGATCCCGGTGGCAAGGGCGGCGAGTACGTGGCGGCGAATCACCGGCCTGAGACAACCGCGGAGTACCTCCGGTTTCAACCGATATTTCCGGGCGCCGCCAGCATGGCCCCCGGGGCGAGGTACGATGCCCCCGGATGCTGCGCGACCATGACCCCGACGACGCTCCGCCCGCGGATGCAGGCATCTTCGGGTTCGACTTCTCCGTCGACGAATCCGCGCTCGTCCTGATCCCGGTGCCCTGGGACGTCACGACGTCGTACCGCCCCGGCACCGCCGCGGGTCCCGACGCGATCCTCAGCGCGAGCCACCAGCTCGACCTCTGGGACGTCGATCTCGGCGAGGTCTGGCGCGGCGGAATCACCATGGTGAAAGCGCCCGCGTGGATCCACGACGCCAACCGCACGTTGCGCGTGGATGCGGAGCGCGTGATCGCCGTGGGCGGCAAGCTCGAGGGCGATGCCGAGCTCGCCGCCGCGCTGCGCAGAGTCAACGAGGGCGGCGCCCGCCTGAACGCGTGGGTCCACGACACCGCGGCCCAGCACATCCAGGCCGGCAAGCTGGTCGGTGTCGTCGGTGGGGATCATTCCGTCCCGTTCGGCGCGATCCAGCGAGCTGCCGAGGAGCACGGCGAGGTCGGGATCCTTCACATCGATGCACACGCCGACCTGCGTCACGCGTACGAAGGCTTCGCGTGGTCGCACGCGTCGATCATGCGCAACGTGATGGATCGGATCCCCCAGGTGCAGCGTCTCATCCAGGTCGGAATCAGAGATGTTTCGCGCGGTGAGGTGGATTACATGGCTGCGAGTGGAGACCGGATCGCGGTCCACTACGATCAGCGACTGCAGGAGCGCAGACTCGACGGTGAGGCGTGGTCAACCATCACGGCCGACATCATCGACCAGCTCCCTCCGAAGATCTGGCTCTCGTTCGACATCGACGGGCTCGATCCGCGGCTCTGCCCCAACACAGGCACGCCCGTACCTGGAGGTCTCGGCTTCTCCGAGGCACTGGCGCTCATCAAGCGCGCCGCGCAGCATAGCCAGATCATTGGGTTCGACCTCACCGAGGTGGCGCCCGGCGCCGCCGGAGACGAGTGGGACGGCAACGTCGGCGCTCGCATCCTGTACAAGCTCTGCGGCTGGGCTCTCCACACTCGCACCGCCGCGCGCTGACGTCCGCGCACAGGCATCTTGCCCACGCGGGCATCCGCGCTCTCCGGATCAGCCCGAGTCGCGTTCGGTTTGCGCGCCGGTCGTCTGATCGCGCAGTGCGGCGTGGTCCTCTGATTGCAAATCGGATTCACCCGGAGGGGATCCAATCATCATGACAACTGTCACCAAACGATGGCCACGCGGGACGGGACAGTGGAGTCGGACGCGCGTGTTGATCGTTTCCGCTGATCCCACAGTACGAGACCAGCTGGTGACTACCTGGGCGACGGATCACGAGGTGATCTTGGCCAGCGCGCCCCTCGACGTGATTCGGCTCATCGAGGCCGAGGGCAAGACCATCTCCACGATCGTCCTCGCCAATTGCATCGGGTCGGTGGTGTCCACCGAGCTCGCCGAGTTCCTCGCAGAGACCTATCCGTTCATCCGCGTGCTGGTCACGTCCACGCGTTCGGAGGCGGATCGATGGCAACCGGACGCCCTCTTCGCGCAGCAATGAACGCCTGAGCGAACGACACGGCTGAGGGAAACCGACGGCGCGGATCCTTGGCCATCGCCACCGCGAGCACATCTTCGATCTGGGTCGAGACCCGGCCGAGCAGACCTGGGCGCACCGGCGCCGAGTGCACGACCTGATAGATCAGCTCGGAGAGGTCCTTGCCCTTGAAAGGCGAGCGGCCTGTCAGGCAGCGGTACGCGATCGCACCGAGAGCGTAGACATCGGCCAGGTGCGTGACCTGGCCGCCACTCGCCTGCTCCGGTGCCATGTATTGCGGAGTTCCCGACTTCGGCCATCGCGCGCGGGGAAGCAACCTCGGTCCCGGCCTCCTCCGCAGGGTCCGGTGGATCGGCCTGCGTCAGCGTGTCCACGTCCGAAAGATAGCGCGGCCACCGCCCGGAGACGGCGTAATTCCCCCGCGCCTACACGGAGCCGGCTAGCCGGCGTAGCCCGTGTAGATGTGCTGCACGTCGTCATCCTCGTCGAGGTCGGCGAGGAACTGTTCGACCTCGGCGCGCGCGGCCGGATCCTCGACCTTCATCAGATTCTTCGGCCGCCAGCCGAGCCGCATCGTGGCGACGGTCCACCCGAGTCCCGACAGCGCCTTGCTCACCGCATCGAGATCCGTGGGCTCCGTGTAGAACCGGAAGCCACCCTCACCGTCGGGCTCGACCTCCTGTGCGTTCGCCTCGATCGCCGCCTCCTCGGCATCGGCGCCGGTGGGAGGCGTCGCGTCGATCAGACCGACATGAGCGAAGTCCCACGAGACCGAGCCCGTGTTCCCGAGCTGGCCCTTGCGGAACAGCACGCGCACGGTCGTCGCGGTGCGGTTCTTGTTGTCGGTCAAGCACTCGACGATCACCGGCACCCGATGCGGAGCAAAGCCTTCGTACGTCACCGTCTCGTACGTCACCGTCTCGTCGAGCAGGCCTGCGCCCTTCTTGATCGCGCGCTCGAGTGTGTCGCGCGGCATCGAGACACGCTTCGCCGACTCGACGACGGCGCGCAGGCGGGCATTCATCGCGGGATCCGCGCCGCCCTTCGCGGCGATCATGATCTCCTTCGCCAGCTTGCTGAAGACCTTGCCCTTGGCCTGCGCCGACGTTGCTTTGCCCTTGGCCTTCCACTGTGCGCCCATGCCGCGCGTTCTATCACCATTGACGCAGCGAGCGTTTGCACGATCTGCGCATCCGCGTGGCGCATTCTGCGCAAAGTGCACGGAGTGAACACGGCCGATCACAAAACGCTTTTGATCAAAACGAGCGCTGTGTATGGTCCGCGCAACTCGCAGGGGGGTTGATCTATGAAGGCTATTACCGCTTCGATCTTGCTCGGTTCCGCGCTCGGTCTCATCGCTTGTGGTCCCGAGATGCGGGATCCCGGCGACGGCACGGGTGACGGCTCCGGCTCCGGCTCCGGCTCCGGTTCGGGCTCCGGCACGAACGAACCGCGCAAGTGCAACAAGATGGATCTCGTGTTCGTGGTCGACGACTCGGGCTCGATGGGTGAGGAGCAGAGCAATCTCGCTCAGAACTTCCCGATGTTCGCCGACGTTCTCCTCAACTACATCAACGAGGATGGCGAGCACATCGACTTCCGCGTCGGCGTGACCACGACCGGCCGAGATATCAGCTACTCGATCAGCTTCGGCCCCGGCTTCCCGCCGATGACGTTCACCGAGATGGGTGACGACGGCGCGTTCAAGAACAACTGCAACGTCTCGCGTCGCTGGCTCGAGCCAACCGATCCGAACCTCAACACCGCGCTCGGTTGCCGCGCGAACGTCGGCACTAGCGGACCCGGCACGGAGATGCCGCTGTTGATGGCGAAGTGGGCGCTCCAAGATCGCGTCGTCGATGGCACCAACGCCGGCTTTCTGCGCGACGACGCACTCCTCGGCATCGTGATGCTGACCGACGAGGACGACGGCTCGACGACGCAGAACAACTTCACGATGTCGGCCAGCGGTACGCCGCCGGTCGACTTCCACCCCGCCGATGCGATCCAGTTCTTCGACACCCTCAAGGGCCACCGCACGAAATGGGCTGCGGGCGTGATCGCGGGACAGACCTCGTGCAGCTCGAGCTTCGGGGACGCCGCCGAGGCAACGCGGCTCAAGGAGTTCGTGCAGATGACGAACGCGGGCGGCTCGCAGCAGGCCGTGTTCTCGTCGATCTGTGCGGGCAACCTGACGACTGCGCTGTCCGACGTGATCGCGAAGTTCCAGGCGGCCTGCTCCGACATCATCCTCTGAACCGAGCTACGATCGCGACATGCAAGGCAAGCATGTCGTCGTCACCGGCGGTCGCGGCGCGCTCGGCACGGGTGTGGTCGAGCTGCTGACGTCGAGAGGCGCGATCGTTCACGTCGCCGATCGCCCCGAAGCCCAGCTCGACAATGAGGCGGGCGCGATCGCCTACTACAGCACGCTGCCGCCGATCTGGGCGTCGATCCATCTCGTCGGCGGCTTCGCGATGGCGCCGATCGCGGACACCACGCTCGCGGACTTCGAGGCGCAGTGGAAGGTCAACGCGGTGACCTGCTTCCTGTCCTGCCGCGAGGCGATCAAGTCGATGCGCAAGGGCGCCGGCGGTCGCATCGTCAACGTCGCGACCCGCACCGTCGTCTCGCCGGTCGGCGGCATGACGGCATACCTCGCCGCGAAGGCATCGGTCGCCGCGATGACACAGGGTCTCGCGGCCGAGCTACTCGCCGAGAACATCCTAGTCAACGCGGTTCTGCCCTCGGTGATCGACACCCCGGCGAACCGCGCGTCGATGCCGAAGGCCGACCACGCCAGCTGGCCCAAGCCCATCGAGATCGCCGAAGCGATCGTCTACCTCGCCTCCCCCCAGAACGCGCTGACGTCCGGCGCCCTGGTACCGGTCTACGGCCGCGGCTGAGCGTAAACCCTCATCATTTCGGGTGGTCCAGCCGGAACGGGGGCTCGCTCGTAACCATTGCGACCACGCGGCGTAGCAATGGACAGAAGGCGCTGTGCTCGGAGCGAGTTACGCTTGTTCGAGCGCGCAGGAGATGATGTGAGCACCAAACCCGATCTCGATCGCTATCCCGAGCTGCAGAAGGCCTGGGACCGCCGCAACTTCATCAAGTCCGCGGCGATCGGCACTGCGTTCATGGCAGTCGGCGGCTCACTGCTTCGCATCGCGGCCGATGATCTGTCCAAGCACGCGCGCGCCGAGAAGCGCACCGACGGCCGACCACGCCTGCCACCGGGGCAGCGCACGCTCGAGTACCTGCGCCCGATGGGCGGCGAAGAAGGCGACGGCGACGCGCGAACGTTCAAGCTCAAGATCCACGGCAACGTGAAGACGCCGTTCGAGCTCGACTACGCGGGCCTGCTCAAGCTGCCTCAGGTCCAGAAGGAAGCCGACGTCCACTGCGTCACCGGCTGGTCGATGCTCGGCGGGCTGTGGAAGGGCGTCCAGATCGCGTTGCTCGCCGAGAAAGCGGGCATGAAGGGCGACTGCAAGCACGTCATCCTCGAAGCCGCGCACGGCTACACCGCGAACATCCCGCTCAAGGAAGCGACCACGGACAACGCGCTCATCACCTACCGCCTCAACGGCAAGCCATTCGCACGCCAGCACGGCGCGCCCGTCCGCGGCCTGGTGCCCGACCTCTACTTCTGGAAGAGCTCGAAGTGGATCACCGGCGTGCGCTTCGTCAAGGAGGACAAGCCCGGCTACTGGGAAGTCCGCGGCTATCACAACCACGCCGATCCGTGGAAAGAGGAGCGCTATGGCTGAGGCGAATCAGGCCTCGGGCATCGCCTCCATCCTCAAGAAACGCTGGCGCGGTTGGCTCCGTGCCGTCCATCGCGACTTCGGCTACCTCGCGGTCGGCTTCACGTTGATCTATGCGGTGTCGGGAATCGCGATCAACCACATCTCCGACTGGGATCCGAACTTCACGTCGATCGAGAAGACGCTGACGATCACGCCGATCCACGTCGACCTCCCCGACGATGCCGCCGTCGCGCTCGTCACCGCCGCCGCGGGCACCGGCAAACCAGACGACGTGTTCCGTGCGGGCGATGAGATTCGCCTGACGTACTCGAGCGGCGCTCAGGTCACCGTGATCGGCGACACGCTCACCGTGCAGGCGCGCAAGCCACGCTTCTTCCTGCGCGTCGCGAACTGGCTCCACTACAACCGCGGCAAGAAGGCCTGGACGTACATGGCCGACCTTTACGCGTTCATGCTGCTCTACCTCGCGATCAGCGGCATCTTCATGATCAAAGGGCGCCTCGGCCTGCGCTGGCGCGGCGCGATCCTGATCGGCCTCGGCCTCGGCGTCCCCCTGACATACGTGATCGTCTCGGGCGGACCCAACGCGCACCAGAACGCCAAGACTGCGAGCACACCTGCGGCAGCGGCACCCACCGCAGCAGAACCCGTGACGTCCCCCGCCGCGTACGACGAATTCGCCCGTCCGCCAGAGCGCATGGCTCCGCGTACCGCGCCTGCTCCCGACAGCGCCGGCACCGGTCCTCCGACCGACGACGAATTCGCGCGGCCGCCGGTGCGCAAGCAGCCCTCCGCAGACGATGAGAGCGAGCTCGTCGCGCCGGGCACGTTGCGCAAGTAACGCAATCACCTCGTCACGAACGCGATCCGGCAAGAGCAGTGCACGGTGAAGTCCACCCGCTCGATCTCGTCGTGCAGAACTCTGCCGATCATCATCGCGGTGATGCTCTGCCTGCCACCCGGTTCCCATCAAGCACGCACTGTCTTGACACTCACCGAAGCGAAGCTCGTGGCGTACGGCAAGGGCCGTCGCTAGCTCGAGTCGGCCACGGGCCGGCGTCCGCTATTGCGCCATGCAAGACAGCGCGCGACCTTCCAGCCTGACATCGGCGCACCGGTACCATTCGGCCGTCACGCAGGGCGCGCATGCTTCGCCGGCCGTGGCGCAATCGAACACCTGACAGCTCGCGGGTACCGTCCAACATTCTGTGTTGGAGTGCGGAGGTCCTCCAGCGTCGATTCCCGTCCCGGATGTGACGCAGAGCTGGCCGCTTCCGCAGGTCGACTCCCCGCAAGAAATCGTCCCCTCGAGAGACGTCGGACGTCGATCATCGCTGCCATCGTTGCAGGCAGCGAGTATCAGGATCCCTGCTAGCACCGTTTTCATCGCGATCGATGGTCGCATCCGGCGAACGTCGAAAACAACTGCCACGTGACTCGTGAACCTGACACCGGCCATCTGTGCTCGATGGCGAGGTGTCCGAAATGCGCACGACCAAACGCTTCTCCCCTGCGCACCGACGTCGCGGGTAGCCGACGGCCCCGACTCTGGCTTCGCCGGCCGCCAGGTCCGAATGCTACCCTGAGCACGTGGTCGCCCCCACCCGCCACCGCTATACGTTGCAGGACTACCTCGAGGTCGAGGAGCTGGGTGCGGTGCGTCACGAGTACTCGGATGGCGAGATCTTCGCCATGGCGGGGGGGACTCCAGAGCACGCGGCACTCGCGGCTGCGCTCCTCACGACGCTAGGCGTTCAGCTCCGCGGTCGACCATGCCGACCGTACAGCTCGGATCTCCGGCTACGGGTTCCCGCGACCGGTCTCGCCACCTATCCCGACGCGGCAGTTATCTGCGGCGAACCGGTCCGAGACTCCGCGTCACCGACCCATGTCACCAATCCGACGATCCTCGCCGAGGTGCTGAGTCCGAGTACGGAGGCGTATGATCGCGGAGAGAAGCGTCAGCATTACGAGCAGCTCGACAGCCTGCGCGAGTACGTGCTCGTCGCGCAGGAGCGGCGGGCGATCGACGTGTACGCGCGCGCGGAGGATGGCGGTCCCTGGACACATCGAGCGTATGGGCCGGGTGAACGCGTCGTTCTCGCGTCGCTCGGGCTCGAGCTCGAGGTCGACGCCTTGTACGCCGACGCCGGGCTCGGCGTGTAGCCCCGCTGATTCTCGAGACCGCACGTCGGAGACACGTTCGCTGCGGATTGCGTGGTGAGCCATGACATCCGGCATTCAGCTCGCGCTGCCTCTCGATGAGTGCCGGCGCCTGGGTCTGGCAGAGCTCATGCGACGGTTGTCCGAGCTCACTCCCTGACGATGGACAGGCATGCTCCACCAGAACGTCTGCCGGTATCGGAGCACGGCGATGACGTCGTGCACGTGCATCAACGGGGTTTTTGACTGTCAATAATGGCGTTCCTGACTCACGCTTCTCGAGTTGACCAACATGGTCATCTGGGCCAGAATCGATCCTGATGAAG
>JACCQV010000004.1 GCA_013813945.1 Deltaproteobacteria bacterium
CCCCGACCAAGGGCAAGGACGACATCGCGCAGGTCGGCACGATCAGCGCGAACGGCGATGCCGAGATCGGCAACATGATCGCCGAGGCGATGAAGAAGGTCGGCAAGGAAGGCGTGATCACGGTCGAGGAGGCCAAGACCATGACCTCCGAGCTCGACGTCGTCGAGGGCATGCAGTTCGACCGCGGCTACCTCTCGCCGTACTTCGTGACGGACAGCGAGCGTATGCAGGTCGTCCTCAACGACGCGTACGTCCTCCTCCACGAGCGCAAGATCTCCAACATGAAGGAGCTCCTCCCCGTTCTCGAGCAGGTTGCCAAGCAGGGCAAGCCGCTCCTGATCGTTGCCGAGGACATCGACGGTGAGGCTCTCGCGACCCTCGTCGTCAACAAGCTCCGCGGCACCCTCCAGGTTGCCGCCGTCAAGGCTCCGGGCTTTGGCGATCGCCGCAAGGCGATGCTGCAGGACATCGCGTCGCTCACGGGCGGCGAGGCGTTCACCGAGGATCTCGGCCAGAAGCTCGAGAACCTCACCCTCGAGAACCTCGGCCGCGCCAAGCGCGTCACGGTCGACAAGGACAACACGACGATCATCGAGGGCGCCGGTAAGAAGGAGACCATCGAGGCTCGCGTCAAGACGATCCGCCGCGAGGTCGAAGAGACCACGTCGGACTACGACCGCGAGAAGCTCCAGGAGCGCCTGGCCAAGCTCGTCGGCGGCGTCGCCGTGATCAAGGTTGGCGCTGCCACCGAGATCGAGATGAAGGAGAAGAAGGCTCGCGTCGAGGACGCGATGTACGCGACCCGCGCGGCCGTCGAAGAGGGCATTGTCCCCGGCGGCGGCGTGGCGCTCGTTCGCTGCATTGCGGCGCTCGACAAGCTGACGTTCGATGATGACCGCCGCTATGGCGTCAACATCATCCGCCGCGCGCTCGAGGAGCCGTTGCGCCAGATCTCCGGCAACGCCGGCGTTGACGGCTCGATCGTCGTTGCCAAGGTCCGCGAGGGCTCGGGCGCATTCGGCTTCGACGCTGCCAAGCTCGAGTACGGCGACCTGGTCAAGGCCGGCGTGATCGACCCGGCCAAGGTCGTTCGCATCGCGATCCAGAACGCCGCGTCGGTGTCGGGTCTCATGCTGACCACCGAGACCCTGATCGCCGAGAAGCCCAAGAAGGACGAGAAGGGCGGCGGTGGCCACGAGGGTCACGGCCACGACTACGAGTAGTCACTCTCGCTGACTGAACGGCTTCGGGCCGGTGCCTTCGGGTGCCGGCCCGTCGTCGTTTCGGCCGCACGAACGGCAGAACTCGCAGAGCTCTGCCATTTCCGCAGGGCAAACCTGCAGAGCACGCAGTGCGCTGGCCTCGGTTGGACGCGAGGTGACCGCGATCATTCACTCCGATCCGCGGCATACAAGGTGCTCGCGGCAAGGCCATGCGCCTCCAGCTCGCCTCGATCCTCGCCGTCCAGCTCCTCGCGGTCGTGACCGCCGTAGCCCGCCCGACTGGCCCCAACGGGAACGACGACGGCGTCGGTCGCCTCGGCAAGGTCACCGGCGGCATCGACTCCGCGGCCAGCTCCGGAGCCAATCGCGGGGGAACCGGCGGCGGCGTCTCGCAAGATGCCAGCAGCTATGAAGGCGAGCTGTACCGCAAGCACTACGAGCGCGGGCATCTCGTGGTGGTCGATCGCGAGGGCACCGTCGTCCGGCGCACCCGGCTACGACCCGAGCCGAGCGGCGGGCCGGCACGCATCGATCTATTCGTCGGGATCCAGAAGGTGATCGAGTCCGACCGCTCGTATGCAGCGTCGCTCTCCGTGGAGGACAAGTGGTTCCGGATCTCGGGATCGATCAGCGAGTACCGCGAGCAGCAGATGAACGGCACCAGGACCGCGCTCACGGTGCCGACGTTGCTTCTCGGAGCACGGGTGATGAGCGGGGCGACGCGCGCGCATCTCGAAGCCGGTGTGGTGTTCGCGCGGACCCAGGAGAACGGCATGACCGGTTCCAGTCTGACCGGCCCGATCGTCGGCATCCACCTGGAGCACGCGTTCGCCGGGCCGACGCTGGTCGGCGACGCCCACGCCATGGCGTTCGAGGCCGGGGTCAAGGCGTACAGCGGCCGCGTCGGCCTGCGCGCCGGCCACTTCGAGGTGGCAGTGCGCGTGCTCGACTTCAACGTGGGTCCGGCGCTCTACGGCCCGGAGGTCGGCCTGCAGTTCTGAGCGCTTGAAAACCGCTCTTGCCGGCGCCCGGTAGCAAGTCTGCGCGTATATCATCGCCACATGGGCGACACCGGTCAGGCACCGAGGACCGAGCGCTTGCTCGGGATCATCGAGCTCCAGAATGCGATCGCCGCCGCCGGGATGAACGGCGACGAAGTGATGAGGTTCGTGGCGGACCGCGCCGCACCGCTGACCAACGCGCAGGGCGCGACCGTCGAGCTGCTCGAAGGCGATGACATCGTGTGCCGCGCCGCGGGCGGGACGACCAAGCAGCATCTCGGCTTGCGGCTGTCGGGGAAGACCAGCCTCGGTGGCCGCGCGGTCGCCGAGCGGAAGCCGCTGCGCAGCGATGACGGTGCAGCAGTCGCCGTTCCGCTGCTGCATGGTGAGTACGCCGTCGGCTCGCTCGGGATCAGCGGCGGCTCGTTCACGGACGAGGACATCGAGACGCTCAAGCTACTCGCGCCGGTGATCTCGATCGCCCTGCACCGGACCCGCAGCTATCCGCGCCCACCGAAGGACAACACGCACGACGCGCTCACCGGACTCCTCAACCGCCGCGCATTCGAGGAGCGCGCCGACGTCGAGCTCGCGCGCCGAACGCGCTACGGCCAGTCATTCTCGCTCGCGCTGCTCGATCTCGACGGCTTCAACACGGCCAACGATCGGTTCGGCGAGGCCGCCGGTGACGAGCTGCTCCGCAACATCGCGACGATCCTCAACACGCACACGCGGGTGATGGATGCATCGTTCCGGCTCGGCGGTGACGAGTTCGCGATCCTGATGCCGGGCACGGCGATCGAGGGTGCGAAGACGTTCACCGAGCGCTGCCGGCAGTACATCCGGGACGCGAAGCTGTGCGAGGGCACGGTGACGGCGAGCTTCGGTGTGGTCGAGGCGGCGGAGAAAGAAACGCTGGCTCAGCTGACCGAACGCGCGGATTCTGCGCTGCGCGAAGACAAGCGCACCTCGCGCCCGGCCTAGCAGTCGTCGTCGCTCGACCGACAGCTGTCGGATCCCTTGGCAGCGCAATTCGCGCCGTGGGTGTGCCCGAGCGCCCCACCGAGGGCACGTGCATTGCTAGCCTGGCCGCGACGTATGAAGTTCCTGCGACGTGTTGGGCTGCTCGCGGTGGCGGGGGCCGGCATCGCCTCGGCGCAGCCAGCGCCGGAGCGGCCTGTTCCTGACGAGCCGGTGCCGGAACAACCGGCGCCGATCGACCCTTCGGTCCCGACGGTCGCGGTGCGCGGTCGCGTGATCGACGCCCTCGGTCGGCCGGTGCGCAACGCGACGGTCACGATCGAAGGCACGCTCGACAGCGTGAAGACCGGCCGTGATGGCTGGTTCAGGCTGCGCGCACCGATCGGGGTGACCCTGGTCGTCGATTCGAAGACGTTCGGCACGGCTCTCGCGACGGTGACCGGCGAGCTGCTCGACGAGATCGTCCTGCTCACCGAATCGCAGCTCGGCGAGACGATCACCGTCGAGAGCGAAGCACCGTCGGCGGCGCCCGGCGCGGCTCAGCTCGATCGCAAGGAGCTGCAGCGGATTCCGGGCACGGGCGGCGACATCGTGCGCGCGCTGACCGTCATGCCCGGCGTCGTCAACTTGCAGATTCCGCTCGGCTACTCGGGCGTCGTGATCCGTGGGTCGTCACCGCAGGACTCCAAGGTCCTGATCGACGACTTCGAGGTCCCGGTGCTGTTCCACAACATCGGGTTTCGGGCGGTCGTTCCGGCGGAGACGATCGCGACGCTCGACTACATCCCGGGAGGCTTCGATGTGGCGTACGGCCGTGCGACGTCGGGCATCGTGTCCTTGACGACCCGCGCCGGCGACGAGAAGCGCAGCACGCAGGCCGAGATCTCGGTGATCGACGGCGGGCTCCTCGCGCAAGGTCCGGCCGGAGGGAAGTCGCGCTACCTGTTCGCGCTGCGCCGCTCGACGATCGACTTCGTGCTGCCGTCGGTGATCCCCGACAGCGTCGATCTCTCGCTGACCACCGTGCCGCGCTACTACGACGGACAGCTCCGCCTCGATCATCAGTACAACGACAAGTGGGCGCTGACGCTCTCGAGCATCGCGACCGACGACACGTTCGAGCTGTTCGCGACGAAGAACGAGGATGCGAAGAGCAAGCGATTCTACAACCGCACCCGGTTCGTGCGACTCACCGCGTCCGCCCGCTACAAGGAGGGTCCGTGGCAGGCGAACCTCGCCCTGTCAGGGATGGCGCAGCAGTTCCTGTTCGAGGCCGGCCTCTATCAGAAGATCGACATCCGTACCCCGACCGTGACGCCGCGGTTCGAGCTGACGCGCAGCGAGCCGAAGGCGATCGGGCTGAAGGACGTCGTGTGGCGCGTGGGTGCGGAGATCCAGAGCGGACGGGGCTCCGTGGAGGTCGCGCTCCCCGAGGAACGCCGCGAGGGCGAGCCGATGCCGGCGATGGATCCCGAGGACACGTCGGTGAAGTTCAACGGCGCCGTGTGGGTCACGGACTTCGCGGCCTGGACGGCGGTATCCGCGAACTTCGATCCGCGCGTGCGGGTGACAACGGGGGTGCGCGCCGAGTACTACGTGAAACCCGACGAATTCTCCGTCCAGCCGCGCGGTGAGATCGCCGTCAAGGTCGCCGATCACTGGAAGGTTCGGCTGTCCGCGGGCGCGTACCGGCGCCCGCCCGAGTATCAGTCGGAGTTCATCTCGGACACGGCGAAGTCCGAACGCTCGAAGCAGACGATCATCGGGTTGCAGTACGAGCCGCGCGAGGGTGTTCGGGTTCAGGCGTCCGCGTACTACACGGATCGCAGCGCGCTGATCACGCACAACATGGACAACACGCTCGGCAACAACGGGCGTGGCAAGACCACAGGTGGCGAGCTGCTCGCGACGTATCGCGGAGGCCCGTGGTTCGGATGGCTGAGCTACTCGTACTCGCGCTCGACGCGCATCGATGGGCCCGGCGAGGACAGCCGATTGTTCGATTTCGATCAGCCCCACAG